>MNWT01000013.1 GCA_001872735.1 Verrucomicrobia bacterium CG1_02_43_26
CGAAATTCGGCTCCAAAAAGAAAGTCAAATTAACCCAATAATGTTTCACTTCACGGTCTTTGGTGTTATAGCCCGCTTGTTGGGTATTTACAAAAGGGGGGTTGAAAATACCACCAAAATCCAAGTCACACACAACACATTTGCACTACCCAGCCTGCCCGAACATTTTGAAAACTACAAAATCCTGCATTTATCAGATCTGCACGCCGATCTTTGCCAGCATGTCACGCCTTACATCATTGAAAAACTCGCCCCATTAGAATACGACCTCTGCGTGATTACGGGCGACTTCATAACAAAGCATCTTAAGAAAACAGAGCTCGCCCTGGCACAGCTAGAGAAAATACTTCTGCATATTAAAGTCCCCTGCCTTGGGGTTTTAGGCAACCATGATAAATTGGAAATCGTCCCCAAACTAGAAGCATTGGGCATGCAGGTACTTCTCAATGAGGTAAAAACAATCGAAAAAGCCGGCCAACAAATTTACATAGCCGGCGTAGATGATCCCAGCTACTTTCAAACAAGCAATATCCCTAAGGTCGCTAACACCATCCCCCCAGGAGCATGCTCGATTCTCCTAGCCCACTCTACCTGTATCTTTAATGACGCCGAACACCACGGATTCGATATACTGCTTGCCGGCCACTGCCACGGTGGTCAACTCTGTTTACCGGGAGGCATTTCCGTTATAAACAACTCTAGAAGCCCAAAATACATGGTACAAGGCGCTTGGCAATACGGAGGCCTAAAAGGATATACCTCTAGCGGCCTTGGTTGCTGCGGTCTCCCCCTGCGGTACAACTGCCCTCCTGAAATAGTTGTACATACACTAGTTTCCAGCTCGCTTCGGAAGAATAGCTGCTAAAAAGTTCTAAGCAAAGGGGTTACTTCAGCGTTGTTTAATTTAATTGACGCGGTAAATACAGTTTGTTACTTTTCACTCACTGTATTTGATTCAACTCAGTAAACAACTCTATTGATATATATGATATGAAAAGAAATCAGACTGCTACTGCCGGTACCCCTGCTCCGAAAAAAGCAAACATCTACCTCATCGGAACAATAGCTGCCATAGCTGGCTTGTTATTTGGTTTTGATACCGGAGTTATCTCTGGTGCTCAAGAATTCATCTTTAAAACCTTTGAATTAAAAAATGACGCTGGTCTGGCCAGTGAAGCAACACGTGGCTTTGTTGTCTCCGCTGTTCCTCTTGGCGCTCTTTTAGGTGCTTTAATGAGTGGCTTTTTTGCCCGCACATTAGGCAGAAAGCGCAGTATCCTATTTACTGCAATCGTTTTTCTAGGAGGTACATTATGCGCAGCGTTTGCCCCTAACTTAGAAAGCGTTGTCTTAGGCCGCTTACTGATGGGTCTAGCAATCGGTATCTCAGCGATGGTCGCCCCCATGTACCTCAGCGAGGTTTCGCCCCCACAAGTGCGTGGCACGATCATATTCATGTTCCAGCTCGCGATTACGCTTGGTTTATTAGCCGCTTTTGCAATTAACCTATGGTTCTCGCACTCCATACAAGACTTTACGATGAACTGGCGTTGGATGTTTGGCGTTGGAGTTGTTCCCGCTTTAATACTCTTTTTCGGCATGCTTTTTATGCCATGCAGCCCCCGTTGGCTCCATCTCAAAGGCCGTGTAAACGAAGCCCAAAAGGTGCTACAGAATCTTTTAGGAAAATCAGATGTTTCTAAGGAAATGGCTGAAATTAAAGTAAGTGTCCAGGGTGAAGGCCGTAGTGGATCTTTCTTGCAACTCTTTAAAAAACCATTACTCCCATTACTCGCTGTTTCTTTCGGGTTGTTTGTATTCCAACAACTCAGCGGCATTAATGCGATCATGTACTATGGTCCTCAAGTTTTTGCCAAAGCCGGTTTCGGTGAATCCACCAAGTACCTAGCTCAGTTCTTTATGGGTCTTACAAATGTTGTAGCAACGCTCTTTGGCGTCTGGGTAGTGGATAAAATTGGCCGCAGACCCCTCCTGTCCATCGGGTTTATCGGCATGATCGCCTGTTTAGGCATATTAGGTTTCTTATTAAAGTCTGGCAGCGGAGAATATCCATTCCTTGCTCTTGCTTCAATATTGCTCTTTATCGTATTCTTCGCGATCAGCCTTGGCGGAGTTCCCTACATCATGATGTCCGAGGTTTTCCCGTTAAAAGCACGTGCCTCCGGCATGGCCATCGCAAGCTGCGCAAACTGGGGCTTTAATATGCTCGTTTCTTTCTCGTTCGGCATCTTGGTTACCGCAATGGGCAACATGGGCAATGTTTTCATGCTCTATGCTTCCTGCACCATGGTCGGCTTCATCTTCGCTTGGTATATGGTTCCGGAAACCAAAAACCGCCAGTTGGAAGAATTGGAGCAGAATCTATATGCGGGCAAGCCTGTGCGTCGATTGGGTGACCAAATTAGTAGGCCTGCGGATGTGTAATTTCGATATATATAAAAAACAAAAAAGCCTCACTTATAAGTGAGGCTTTTTTGTTTTAAGTCGTTTAGGAATCGGAATTACCTTTTAATAAATTAGGTACATTTTGACCGGACTTGTTTATAAATTCCTCTTTAACCGTTTCAGGGTTAGTGGGTTTTGAGAAAACGCCGCCTCCTCTTAAAATTGCGTTAATATCGACACTCGGCTGACTACCAACTTCTTTGGATAAGTTCTTGATATCCCGACTATCGAGATCTTCAAAATTGTTAATTTTCTCTTTAATAATGTCGCTTTGCATTAGACTATTGGCCGCGGCGCCAAACTGCTGCTGTAATGACTGGAAGAGGAATTCTCGGTGGTTTTGCTTTAATGTGTTTATCTCTTCTTTGAGGTGTTTAACATTTTTTAAAACAGGGTCTTTGTTTATATTCTTCGCATTCTCACCAATCTTATTTAAATAAGATGTACTGTAGAATCCTTTACTTAAACTGTTTGGTATTTTATTGCTAGGCATGGCTTGATCTTTAGTTAATTTTTCCGTTTATAGCTTTAAGTTATAACAGAATACTGCAATTGTCAAATTAATATGAATTATATACCTAGACATAAGCAATCGGCACACATTCCACAATACGGAAACAGTGAAATAAACTATTTACGCGAGCCCAGAGTTTGGTCAAGATGGGTGAGCATTATGGCAAAAATACAAATACTACCGGACCATGTAGCTAATCAGATCGCTGCAGGCGAAGTGATTGAGCGACCAGCAGCTGTAGTTAAGGAACTTGTAGAAAATAGTATTGATGCAGGCGCTAGCCGAATCAACGTGGAGTTTCGCAATGGGGGAAAGAGTTACCTATTGATAGAAGATGACGGGCATGGCATGACCCGGGATGATGCGTTATTATCACTAGAAAGGCATGCTACGAGTAAGATAAAGGACATAAATGATGTTATGGCCATTATGAGTTTTGGATTTCGAGGGGAAGCGTTGCCCTCTATTGCCAGCGTTTCCCGATTCACCCTGAGAACAAAGACAAAAAACGATGCATGTGGCTCAGAAACCTTTGTGAACGCGGGCAAAATCGTACATCAACGGGAATACGGTATGCCGACCGGCACACGGATCGAGGTTTCGCATTTATTTAACAGCGTGCCCGCGCGCCGCAAGTTCATGAAGACGGACAACACGGAAGCCGCGCACATAATCCATTTAGTGCGCCTATACGCCCTCGCCCACCCCAAAATTGCCTTCACCCTGAAAGAAAATGACCGCGTACTTTTTAAGTCCCCCAGGCATTCGAACATGAAAGACCGCATAGCGGATATTTGGAACAAAAAATTGAGCCAAGAACTCATACCTGTTGACGTAGACGAAAGCGGCCTGCGATTACACGGCTACGTCGGTAAACCCGGTATCTGCCGAGCCACCCGAGGAGAACTTATCACACTCGTAAACAACCGTCCCGTAGACAGCAGAACCCTTTCCTATGCTATCATAGAGAGTTTTCATACATACATCCCCAAAGGGAAATACCCTGTAGCCTTTCTCTTCCTGGAAATTAACCCTAAAAGCGTGGACGTGAACGTACACCCCGCCAAACGAGAAATAAGATTTCGGGAAGAAGCCCTCGTGCGACAATTTGCAATACAATCCCTCTTGAAGTCTTTAAAAGAACACACCACAAATAGCCTCCAAGCGGTTAGATTCCCTTTAGAAAATCCAGAGAGCAGCCCTGTATTCCAGAAAAACTCGCTTCCAGAGCCTATTACGCGCCCAACACCCGCCATTCGCCCTGTAAAACAAACACTTGCCTCAAGCGAGCCAATATCAAAAAACACGACTATTACCCCTGAAGCACCCGTTATTCATTCATCAAGGGCAACAGTAACCCCCTCACCCCAAAAGCCATTAGAACGCCAAAAGGATACCGAAAGAGCCACTCCGGTAAGCATAGCATATTCACCAAAACCTGATAACTCCCTCGACACCGCTTTCATTCAAGAGCTTACCCCCTCGAAAAAGCGCGATTGGCGCTATATGGGAACATTAAAAGACAACCGAGCCTTATTTGAAACACCCTCTGGCCTTTTGATCCTTAATTACAAAAGCGCCCACGAGCGGATATGGTTTGAGCGCCTGCAATCGACCCTTTCTAGTCAAAAAACAGCAAGCCAACAGCTATTAATCCCCCAACCCATTCACTTTGATGCACTTACAGGACCCATCATTGAGGAAAGCCTAGCATTTTTCAATGAAATCGGCTTTAAACTCGAGCTATTTGGGCGAAATTTTTACCGCATAGAAGCCATTCCAGACTGGCTTGAGCCTAATGCCGCAGAAGTCTTTTTGCGCGATCTGGTTGCCCTCATCAAAGAAAAAGGCCTTGTTCCCTCTAAAAAAGGCGCATTTTATGAAGAGCTATCCCGGATGGCCACTGCCAAAGCGATCCGTTTCGATAATAAGCCCAGCGAACAAGCCTTAATCAGCTTAATTGATGAATTAATGCGTTGTGAAAACCCATTAGCGTGCCCTAAAGGTAAGCCCACGTTTATAGAACTTAGCCACGGCGATTTAGACAAACGCTTTCAAAAAGGCATGTAAAAAGCCGCTGACTCAACTTCATGCCTTAAGTTCTTCTGTGCCTTGATTTTTTGTATTGATTTATACATAGCGGGACGTTCAGTTCTGTGATAAATTATACATATTTAGACTGACGACCTCGGTACAGCGGATCGATGGTTTGTTTTTTATTAAAGATTATATTTTCGTTTTCTAACCCTTATTAAGCACCAATTGACGTTTATTTGATATTTATTTAGCCATTTTCTGCACACTAATTCACCATTAAAATGGCCGTTTGTTTCACCTGAAACAAAAAATGGGGAATTAGGTGATCAAACGATCACCAGCACTACACCCCATGATATTCTTGATTCGAGTAACCTGGTAAGTAATGGCCAATGACCGCATCTCGAATGATTTTGTGATGGCGGTTGTAATGAATTGAGGTGTTTGTTGGATCGGCGGTTGGGGCCCGTTTGGTGTTGGGCCCGCCTACGCCAAGGCTTTGGCGGACACTCTTAGCTCTAGTCTCGCTGCGCTCGAAGAGCTAAGGTGGAATTCGAGTTTTAATCATTACCAGATTGAACACCCGTTGAAATCGCTATACGGTTGTAGGGAACAAGAAGATTGATGAGAGAGAACATAATACAAAGCCGGCAAAACCCATTAGTGAAGCATGTAGTGAAGCTATGGGAAGCCAGAAGCCGTAAAAAGCACGGGCAGTTTCTGCTCGAAGGATGCCGCGAATTACAATGCGCCATAAACAATGCTATTGCTATCGAACAGCTCTTGTATTGCCCGGATCTCTTTAGCTCCGAAGCTTGCCCTCTTTTGGTAGAAAAGGCAAAGAACAGCAATAAAATCACTGCGACAGAAGTCACAAAAGATGTCTTTGAAAAAATGTCTTACCGGGAAGGGCCTGATGGGTTATTAGCCATCGCAAAACAAGAATACAAAGGGTTAGACGCGATTAAATTAAGCGAAAAGCCCCTCCTGTTAGTTGCGGAAGGCATCGAGAAACCCGGCAATTTAGGAGCCCTTATAAGGACAGCGGAAGCCGTTGGCTGCGATGCCTTAATCCTAACCAATAGCGCCATAGACCTCTACAACCCAAACGTGATAAGATCCTCACAAGGGCTAGTATTTTCCTTACCCGTAATAACAACAGAAAATGAAAGCGCAAACCGTTTCCTAACAGAGCATGGCATACAAGCACTCGCAACGACACCGCATTGCGACACACCGTATTGGGAAAAAGACTACAATAAAGCCAGTGCGATCATGATCGGCAGCGAAAAAGACGGCCTGAGTGATTTTTGGTTAAAAAGCGAGCACGCGGAACCCATTACTATTCCGCATTCAGGGCAAGCAGATTCGTTAAACGCCGGGATAGCTGCTGCGGTTGTGCTCTTTGAAGTACAACGGCAAAGAAATTTACGCGCTCACTAAATTTTCTTTAGCATCATCGATACTATTAAAGAAAGTCCAATCCTTGGACTCCTCATAGGACTGACATTGCTCAGCAAGGGCAGGCGTACCCACCATGGCAAACGGCAATGTGAGCTCATTACAAATCTCCATTGCCTGAAGCAAGATCTTTATGGTTTCGACATCAATGTTATTGAGTTCATGGATATCGAATATAGCACGACTTAACCCTGCGTCGACCGCTTCGGAAATTTTAGGCGTCAAATAATGGTTCATCGCACTCACTGCGATCGGCGACATACTTTTTGGAAATCGGATAATGAGCAGACTACCCTCTGTTTTAAAGTATCGAGGAGACGTATCCAGCTTAAGCGATTTAGCAATTTTATTTTCCAGATCCTCGAAATCGATTGGTTTAGCGACGATGGCCGTAAAACCTGTTTGCTGGGCTTGCTGTTGTTCCGCCATAGCTGTTTTAACCGCCAAACCAAATACAGGAACGTACTTTGTTTTGAGATTAGAGCGTAGGATACGAAAAAGATTAAACGCGCCCTCCTCTGGAAGCGCCAAGTTTATAATAATCAAATCCGGAGTCAGACCTTGGCACTTATCTAATGCCTCGCCCGTTGTACTGGCTGAAGTAACCTTCCAAGGGCTTCCCGCAAAGTAATCCTCCATCTGTTTAACAATGACCGGCTTATCATCCACGACAAGAATGTTGCAAACATCATCAATTGTTTTTTGTTTAACCTTTTGGCTATCAGAAAGACGTATATTGACCACGCGACTCACCTTTTCGATCAACACATCCTCCTTAAAAGGCTTTACGATGTAATCCCGAATGCCGATTTTTGCAATTTTAAGCACATTTTCCCGACCTGCTTCTGCAGTGAGCATGATGATGGGAATTGCCTTGAGATTGCTATCCGACTTAATCTTCGTGAGCATTTCCACGCCATCCATAATAGGCATGGTAACATCCAGAAGAATGAGGTCCGGAACCTCCTTACTTGCCGCAGCAAGCCCCTCCACACCGTTAGCAGCCTCTATGATAGTGACATCGTAGTTCACGAAGGCCTTCTTAACGATAATTCGTACGGCCTTGGAATCATCAACTGTGAGAATTTTCAAACGCATGGGTAAAAAGTGTTATTCAACAGGTTTAATTAAAAGGTCTGCCACGTAAGGTTTATTAAAGGCTTCGAACTCGTAGCAACGCCGAATAACAGGACTATTCGGTGGAGATTCGATAGAAAAGTCATTTCCCCGCAAAATAGAAGGGATGGTGAGCCGGCAATTGTAGCCCATGTCACATAATTTATTTTTAAACGTACCCACGATCATGTTGGTGAGCTCTCCGAGAGCATCATTAATGGCATCATGATCATTTCGGTCAACCTCCTCGTAGCTACTCCCTAGGAGGGAAGCTGTTAATTGGATGGAAAGGTTTTCTTCAAGATAAAGGAATACAACCCCATTAATGTTACCGATAAAGCCGACTGAACTAGCAATCAAAGGCTCGGTTGTGTTAATAGGTTTTAACGGGGGCGCTTTGGGCGTGAGCGGAAACGGAATTGCGCGCTTAAAATTAATTTTCGTCATTAACATTGTGGAGAACACCTTTTCAATGGAATCCGTAATCATGTCCTGAATGATCGTATCTGAAAAAGGTATCGTTGTTTCCATAGTTAATTGGGGTTGAGAATACTAAAGAAGGGGTAGTGTATCCGTTATTGGGATTAAGTGTTAAGACACGAGGCTAACATAGTGAATTTCTAAGCCAAAGATCATGAAGACGCAACCACTTTTTCATTAGCCAAGCCATAGGATTTTAATTTTGCGCGCAGCTCCTTTGCTGAGAGATCGAGGATTTCGGCAGCCTGAGTGACATTATTATCCGTGCTTTTAAGAATGGACGCAATGTACTCACGCTCCATCTCCTTCAAAGGAAGTTGTTGGCCTGTCGCGGAAACCTCCTCAGGCATCTCGGAAAAAATTGGAGCCTTAGATTGACCTACCTGCAACGTAAGCCCCAAGCTGTTTGCCTGCACCGGTTTATTGTTTTCCGATAAAATGACAGCGCGTTCGATGGTATTTTGAAGCTCACGCACATTACCCGGCCAAGTGTGGGCTCGGAGAACACTCAAGGCCTCCTTGGTGTAACCCGGAATCGTGAGGTTGTGTTTTTGAGAAAATTTTCCAAGAAACTCATCGGCCAACAACAAGACATCGTCTCCGCGATCTCTCAGCGGAGGAACCTCTATGGGAAAGACATTGAGACGGTAGTATAAGTCCTCACGAAAGCGATCATGCTTGACCTGCTCCAGCAAATTACGATTTGTGGTTGCGATGACCCGCACATCGACATGGATTGTTTGATTACCCCCTACCCGCTCAAACTCACGCTCCTGAAGAACACGCAAAAGTTTAGCCTGAAGGTGTAGCGAGATTTCACTGATCTCGTCTAGCAAAATAGTCCCCTGATTAGCGAGCTCGAACCTACCCTCTCTACGCTGAGACGCGCCTGTAAAAGCCCCCTTTTCGTGCCCAAAGAACTCACTTTCCATTAACGTTTCCGAGATAGCCGCGCAATTAACCTTAATAAAAGGCTGTTTATCGCGGGAACTCAGTCTGTAAAGATCCTGAGCCACAAGCTCTTTTCCGGTGCCATTTTCACCCGTTATCAAAACCGTTGCCTCTGTTGCCGCGACCTTTTTGACCATCTCCTTCAGCCGAACCATGGCCTTACTTTCGCCAATGATGGTACTATCGCTTTGGAGCTCCTTGTTGTAAAATTGGTTTACACGAATGAGACGATTATAATTTTCAGCCTTATCGAGAATGACCTCAATGGCATCCAACGAAAATGGTTTTATGAGATAATCGAACGCCCCCTTGCGCATACACTCGACAGCGGATTCTATCGTGCCAAAACCTGTCATGATAACAACCATAGGGCTATCGGGCACTTGGGAAAGCTCCTCTAACAACTCTCGGCCGTCACCATCGGGAAGGCGCACATCCACAAAAATGAGATCAAAGTTATCTTTGGATAAGTACTTTCTAGCTTGCTCGATGGTAGAAGCGGTTGCGACGGTGTATTTCTTTTTACGCAACTGTTCTTCCAAACTTTTGCGGATAAACAGCTCGTCATCGAGGACTATAATTTTTTCAAAAGCCATATAGGGTAGCAGCTACAGATGGATCAGGAGTATTTGTTTACGCTACCACGAAAATGCAAAATTGACAATGGTTAATAGGAGTTTCTTGCCAAGAGAATGTAAAATTTTTAAAATAAATTTCAAGACCCCCAAAAGGACCTAAAGTAATGAAATTTAGCGCCGATTTGAGAGTTGGGAAAAATAACTGAATGAGACAGGAGAATATTAATGGAGGTCATTGGATCAGTCATCGCAAGACTTGGAAGTAAACGCTTGCCCTATAAGAACATTTTGCCGATTGGGGGCAAGCCTATGGTCATACACGGGGTGGAAACGTTGTTACGCTGCCCATCGATTGACTTGGTGGTTGTTTCCACGGAAAGCGAGTTAATCGAAGAGATCGTAAAGAGCGTTTTTGGAAATAACGATAAAGTAGTTTTCCACCGCCGGCCAAAAGAACTCGCAGAAGACAATGTGCCTTCGATGCCTGTCTTTCGAAATATCATCGAGCACTACCCCGCCCGGATACACGTGAACTACAACTATAATTTAGCCATTTGCGAGCCCATGGTAATCGAACGAGCCATCGAGCTTGCCAGAGAACATGAAGAGGCGCTCTCTGTTCCTTATGCCGCATGGGCGCAAACAAAGAATCGTATCTTGAATTATGAAGATCCCTGGAAGATTACCGCGCACCTATTTCAGGATAGTCGCGTGGAGGATTTGGATATACACACCGAAGCGGATCTTTTAAAAGCACATAAAATTCTGAATAAAAAAGCCGCACTCATCCCCCAAACACCCATGCCATGAACAGGGAAATATAAAATTTTTCTAAAAAGAGCTTTATTAAGCAAAAAAGTAGCCGACTTAATAGGGAGAATATATGTCATGGTTAAAAACAACGAGCCGGCTGCTATGGTTGGTGGTATTAGTGAGTATATTATTCTACCCGGATAATGTACAATCAAGATTGTTGTCTGGATCGTCCGATAAAACAACGAATATCCAGGAGCCTGTTCAGGATGCCGGGTATTTGGCGGACATCGGGCCAGTGCCGATTCGTTATGCAAAGCAGGAAGTGCCGTTTAATCGATTAGACCTCATTCCGTTGCCAGAAGTTAAAAAACCGAAACCGGAACCCACCGCACTGCCCACTCCCGCAGAAAAGCCGCCTGCACCGCTAGAATACACTGCTGGCAAAAATAGTTCTATTAACGCGGCCCCTGTTAGTGGCAATGTTACGACCAATGAGTTGCCTGCGACCAACAACAATAATAGCCTAAGCCCGGACGATATATTATTATTTCTTGAAAAAGATAGAAATAGCGATAAGACTGGTACCAATGATAAGGTAGTGCTTCCGTTTCGTTTACCGTTCCAGGATAGCAACGCGGCGCTCCCCCCTCCCAGCAAGGCTATTTATGAAAGGCAGTAGGATAAAAACCCCATTCCAGACGGTGCTTCACGGGATCGTTATCGGAACATTGTTGCTATTTTGTTTAACAGGAACGGCCGCTTTAGGGGCTCAAGCTGCAGATTCGCTATCAGTTGAAGTAAAAGACGAAGGTATGAGCTCGGTTAACAAGCCCGCGGCAGAAGAAGTTGAAGGCGATGCGGTGAGCCAACAAAAAACGGTTGATTTAGCAAATCAACCACCCATTCCGCATAAGAACAAGGGGGAATCCTTAATTAATCAAGCTCGCTTAGCCCTTAAAACGCAGGAATTAACCACAGCAGAAGAGCTTTTACTCGAGTCTTTAAAATACAAATTAACAGACGAGCAAAAGAGAGACGTCCTTTTAGAACTAGCCCTACTTTACGAGCGTATGGGAGTAACCTCTAAGATGGCAATGGTTTACGAGCGTTTCCTGAAAACCTTTCCCAGTGATGCCAACCGACCCCAGATCTATATTAGACTCGGACGGTTGTACCGCGAAATGGGCGCCTACGATATGGCCATTGACCGTTTTTATAACGTGATCAACATGTCCCTTGGGATTGATAGTGATCAAATGAAGCTATACCAATACCTGACCATGAAGGCGCAATTAGAGATTGCAGATACGTACTTCGTTACCGGTGATTACGAGAAGGCTATTAAATTATTTTCCCGCTTGCAGCTACTGGATTTAAGCCAAAAAGAACGCGAGCGCGTGAAGTTTAAAACAGCCTATGCGCATTATTTCCTGGAAAATTATCCGGCGGTGATGAACGAGCTTGAAGTATTTTTATCGGAATACCCCAATAGCCCATTAGCCGCAGAAGCCCACTTTATCTTGGCAAATACGTATAAGGCATTAAACCGCACCGGCTCTGCGATTAAAGAAGTGATGGTGCTCTTGCGTTACGATGAAATGAGTAATGAAGAAGATAAAGCCACCTGGATGTACTGGAAAAAGAGAACGGCCAATCAATTAGCAAATGATTTTTACGAGCAAGGTGATTACATGAGCGCGCTGAAAATATACCAAGCCATGGCTCCCCTAAACGCTGATCCGGAATGGCAATGGCCAATTATCTATCAAATTGGGCTTTGTTTCGAAAAGCTAAGGATGCTTCCGAAGGCCGAACAAGCTTATTCCCTTATCGCCGACAAAAGCCAATGGAAGAACACGAATTTCAAGATGACCGAGACCTTAAAGGCCATTTACGAAACGGCAGCCTGGCGACTTGAGCATTTGCGCTGGCAACTGAAAACAGAAACTCAGCTGGAAACCATCATTCGCCCACCGGACGCAGCTTAATAAGGTTGCGCTCAAGCGGGCATGTGACTTAAAATAAGGCTGAGCATAAAAAATTATGGCTATTGACCTCACCCTACAAAATCACATTACCCTGTGTGATGAAACGTATTCCCTGATGCTTGAAGAAAACAAGATTTTAAAAGAAACAGGAAGCATTCCCGAGGGCGAATTTTTAAAACGAAAGCAAAACTTGCTACTCCGGCTGGACGCTTCTGTTGAAGCTATCAAAGAGCTTAACTTAAAGGACTCTCCCAATGCCTACAAGTATGCGGATTTAATCAAAACCGCACAAAAAAAATTAATGAAAATATCCCTATTGGACAGGGAAAACGAGCAACTGTTTTTAAAGTGCAACGCTCAAGAGCATATCAAGTTATCCTCTCGCCCAAAGACCCCGGAAAGAATTCGCGCGCTCTACAAAAACGAACCTACCCCTATCTCTACTGATCATGAAAACCAGGAATGAAAACCCGCTTATTATCTCTTCTTTTCAATTATTAGATGCTAGTGAAAAATCGTTTTTAAAGGAATCGCAAAAAGACACTGACCTCTCCCTGTTTGAATTTGAAGTTAAGCGCATCGCAAATTTTTACGCAGATGGCACTATCTGCCAAATATATTGGAAAAATGCAGAAACGGGCAAAAATAGCCTTCTCGCCTCTATTGACATAAGAGAAACATCGCAAAAGAACCTGGATAATGCGGCAGCCGCTTTTCAAGCGATTCTCAGAAACAACACTGATTGCGAGACTTTTTTATGTCTTATTAGAGATGCGCATGACCTCCCTTTTGAAGCAGAAAAAATCGCATTACAGGCCAAGTTATTTGTTGTAAACGCATTAAAAAGCCTCTCACCAGATATTACTATTAGCGCTTCGCCAGAATCCATTCTGGAACAAATCAAGGCTCTGGATAAAAAGAAACAGGAATTTAAAAAATCCATTACCCCTGCCCCTAAGCAAAAAAAGGAAGAGGAGAGCTACGTTCCAAAGACCAAAGCAGAAAACTTGGCTAACGAATTACTAGGTAAACAATCATCCAATGACCCTGTAAACGTAGATCCTAATGACTTGATGAAGGACTTAATGGGGCAGCGGAATATTGCGCCTGAAGAGACAACAGCGGAAGAATCCCCCAACCAAGAAAAAGAGGAACCGGCCGAAGCAGATTCCCCTGCGGAAAATAGCCCTCCTAAAGAGGACAAAAGTTAATTACTTTATTGCTGAGCCGATAATTTCTCCAAAAGCGAATAGGTTCGCTGAATCATTTCTTTTGGATCCTCCAACAAGCCTGCCGCAACCATTGCGTTATCGTATAATTGAAAAGCGATTTCTTTAGCCAGCGCTTCGTTAGTCGTACGTAAAGCGGCCACATTTTTGATCAACGGATGCCTTGTGTTCAACTGAAGGTTAACGCTCGGGCTAGCATCAATGGGCTGCTTCATAGCCTTCATGATACGACGCATATTCGCAGTCATCATTTTATCTGAAGATAATGCGATGACCGGGCTACCCACTAAACGAGTACCGGCTTTAACACCCGCAACACGCTTATCCCCTAAGGTTTGCTTCATCCAGTCACACAAATCGGTAAACGCCTTTTCATCCATTGGCTGGCCCTCGGCCTGCTCGGGAGCATCATCGAGCTCGATGTCATCCTGGTCAATCGAGACAAGCTTTTTGCCCTCGAAAGCTTGGATGTGAGACATGACAAAATCGTCTACCGTTTCGAATAAATAAAGCACCTCTAAGCCCCTGGACTTAAACGCTTCCATATAAGGCCCGGCCTCGATTGCTTCTCTATTCTTGCCGACCATGTAGTAAATTTCCTTTTGATCCGGCTTCGCGCGCGAAAGATATTCAGGCAAGCTGGTAAGCTGCTCTTTATCTAACTGGGAGGACTCGTAGCGTAAAAGCGGAACCAGATGCTCTTTATTCATCGGGTCTGTAGTAATCCCCTCTTTGATAAAGTTATTAAACGTGTTCCAGAAAGTCGTATAGCCCTCCGGCTTCTTTTTTGCGAGCTCTTCTAAATGTTTGATAAAGCGCTTTGCGAGCACCTGATTGAGTTTTTGCACCAAAGCGGTGTCCTGCATGGACTCGCGGGAAATATTGAGCGGCAAATCCGCACTATCCACAACACCCTTCACGAAACGCATCCATTCCGGCAAAAGCCCCTTAGGTTCCGCATCAATCAAGACCTTCCGGCAATACAAGGCAACGGAAGGCTGTGTTAGCCCAAAGCCAAACTTCTCCATATTCTCTGTTGGCACAAAAAGAATGGCTTTGATATCCAAAGGCGCATCCGCACTAAAATGCAACCAAGAAAGCGGCTCATCAAATGCGTGCGCCTGAAATTTGTAAAACTCCTTATACTCTTCTTCCTTGATTTCATTTTTACCACGAAGCCAGAGAGCCTGTATGGTATTCACTTTAGTGCCGTTTAACGTGATAGGGAATTGAACAAAGCTGGAATAACGCTCAATGATTGATTTTACACGAGACTCGTTTGCAAAGTCCTTATACTCGTCCTTTAATTTGATAACAATTTTGCATCCACGGCGCTGACCTTCAGCATCTTCAATCGTGTAGCTATTTGAGCCGTCACAGGACCAATGGCATCCACTGGCATCTTTGTTAGCAGAGTGAGTATAGACATCCACGCTTTCAGCGACCATAAACGCACTGTAGAAACCGACCCCAAATTGACCAATGAGCGATTGATTATTTTCGCCCGCTTGTTTGATGGCTTCTAAAAATTTACGTGAACCGGAATGGGCAATGGTGCCCAGGTTTTCAATCAACTCATCACGCGTCATGCCTATACCAAAGTCCTGGATCGTGATGGTTCCTCCTGTTTCATCTGTAGATACATTTATTTCCAAATCCAAGTGATCCTCAAAGATCTCCTGTTGCTGAAGTTGAGCGTGGCGCAGCTTTTCCAGAGCGTCTGACGCGTTTGAAATGAGCTCACGAACGAAGATTTCTTTATCCGTATAAAGGGAATGGACTACGATATCCAGGACTTGTTTTACCTCTGCCTGAAACTCGTGTTTTTCTACTGTAGCTGCCATATAAACGTTATTGGGTTGAAATTAATCTATTCTAATGATGTTCTATCATAGTTTCTGAAATCAAAAAATCAAGTCCTTAGGGTAATGAAAATCTATAAATTGCCGACCAAAAAAGAATCTGCAGAGAACAATATGCGGGATGATCTGTATTTACTAGAGCTTGCGGGGGAAACAGGTGCTCTTTTTTTTCGCCATTATGAATGGACGGACAAAACCATTACCTATGGCAGATTTCAACAAGCAGAAGTTGTCCGGCACGCTACCCCACCCGAATATACAATCTACCAAAGGCCTACCGGCGGAGGCGTGGTTAACCATAGCAATGATTGGACGTACTCAATAATTGTTCCTGCCTCGCACCCCAAGTACCGCCAAAAAGCCACGGATCACTACAAAGAAGTCCACATGAGCATTACCGAAGCCCTTCGGGACATGGGCAAACAAACCATGCTCTATGAAGACACCTGTAATCCATGTGCCAAATCAGAACTTTCCCTCTGTTTTCAAAAACCGGCGCGCTACGATGTCGTTCTCAAAATAAACGGTCAAAAGATGGCCGGCGCCGCGCAAAAAAGAAGCAAATACGGCATATTGACACAAGGTTCCCTAGACAAAGCCATTTTCCCCGAATTAGATTGGGTACAATTTGAAGAAAAATTTTTAAATTATCTTGCCCAAAAACTTGAAACCGAAATAGAAGATACCACATGGGCTCAACTGGCGCTCAATCGAACTTAAAAAGGCCAGACCTTGGGAATAATAAACATACTGCCCGCGAAATAAATCAAATTCAAAGCAACGCCAATGCGAAAGAAATCGCTAAAACGGTAACCTCCAGCACCATATACGTATGTATTTGTTTGATACCCTACCGGTGTCGAAAAACTGGTTGATGCCGCAATTGTAACCGCAATAACAAACGGCCGAGGATCTACCCCAAGCGTTGCAGCAAAACCAATCGCAAAGGGAGCCATAAGTACAACCGTTGCGTTATTAGAAAGTACCTCTGTCAAAAAGGATGTACAGAGATAAATCACAATCAGAATGACCATTGGCTTCATCGCCTGGGATACCACACCGTCTGTAAGATTAATGATTCCGCCAGACAATAACCTGGCAAATCCTGTACTCTCCATACAAAGCCCCAAGACAAGCATGCCATATATAAGCATTAATATACGCCATTCAATCGCTTGGTAACCCTCTTTGGGCTTTAAGCAACCCGTAAGTAACAAAATAACCGTACCCACCAGGACCGCACCCACCATAGGCACATAGCCCAACGAAACCGTAGCAATAATAGCCGCCATAACCGATATGGCAATAGGCATTTTTTTACGCATATCCTTACCTGGCAAAGCAGGTCTATCTAAAAGAATAATATCGTCACCCCTACGAATATTATCAACGGCAACCTCTGTGCCCATAATCAAAAGAGTGTCACCAAACTGCAAGCGAACGGTACTGAGCTGATCACGCAAATTTATCCCCTTTCGATGAACCGCCATCAAGAGCACTTTTAGTCGATTACGAAAATTAATTTCACCAAGCGTTTTTCCCGCAAGAGAAGATTTGGGACCAATTACGCCCTCAACAATGACGGCCTCTTCTCCGGAAATTTGCTCCAGATCCATTTCACCGTGCCCAATTTTCTTAAGATCTATCCCCGCAACCGTATGGGCTCGCATAACGGCATCAGGCCGGCAGGCCAAGATGAGCCGATCGCCCTCTTCCATTACGATAGAGTTAAATCCAGATTCAATGGTCACGCCCCTGCGATTAATTTCGATTAAACGAATCCCATTGGCCTTCATCAAACCCGATTTTTCCATACTAACACCGGCCAAGGACGAGCCTGGGCGAACTAACGCTTCAACAATATACTCTTTGCGCTCATCATCTGAAAGGATAGACATAAGCGTCTCCCGCGCCGGTAATAGTTTATTTCCAAAAAGGGCAATATACCCCGCGCTAAAAATAAATAAGGGCCCGCCTACCCAAAGGAGTTCAAACATCCGCAAAGGCGGCATATAGTTTGCTTGCAGAATACCGCTTACTAAAACATTTGTGCTCGTGCCAATAGCGGTGCAACATCCCCCAAAGATAGACGCATAAGACAATGGAATCAGGAACTTCGAAGCAGGTGTATCCATCCGTTTTGCCAAACTTAATACAACGGGAAGAAAAATAACAACCACTGCGGTGTTGTTTAAAAAAGCTGAAATAACGGCTACGGTGATGATGAGCAAAAACAAAAAAGGCGCATATTTTAGCCGAGTCAATCTGCCCAACCCGGTAGCAATCACGTCAATAAAACCGCACTTTTCCAACGCCGCGCTGATTATGAACAAACCCGCGATGGTAATAGGCGCTTCATTCGCAAACACTTTGATAATGTCCGGAACATCAGGAAGTTTGTCCGAGCCCGTAATCATCGAAACCAACACGATAGCAGCCAAAACCGTCATAGAAGTGAGATCCGACGGTATTTTCTCAACTATAAAACTAACAAGCGCAAAAACAATTAAGGCTCCAATGAATATAATCTCCCAACTCATATCAATTTAGCAGATAAAATTCCCCAAAGAGTTATTTCTTCGCAACGCGAAAATATCTTTATTTTTTTGAATCATGAAATTCACTTTTCCGTTGTGTTCGCTCCCACTTATGGCCTACCTTGCCAAAAAGAATTTTAAAGTAGAGCGGGATTTTCCATAAAATAAAAACAGGAGCAACAAACAAATGCCCCCATACATGCAATGGGGCTCTACGTAAAATCAACCCTGAAAGCACATAAAAGCCACTTACGATTAAGGCTGTTAAAAAAATCTTAACCGCAAAAGAAGAAGCAATGAACGCCAATATCAATAGCCCGAAGTTCAACAAGAGCCAAATCGTGAGCGGCGGAAACAGCAAATCCAGCCAAGCTTCCAAATAAGCCCATTTCCCGGAACAGATAAACTTCTTCAACAACACAAAACATTCGCTGCGTATAAGGTGCCACCGGCCACCCTCCCATCTCATGCGTTGCGCCTGGGCTTGAGACATAAATACCGCCATCTCGGAATAAACTTTAGCCAAGGGGTTAAACTGCACCTTCACGCCTTCATCTAAAAGCAATAAACTAAACTCCAAGTCCTCCACAATCGATTTTGCCGGCCAGCCGGACTTGAGCACGACCTCTTTACTGAAGCCCACACCGTTGCCTTTCGGACCAGCTGTTCCGCCCAGAAAGTTACGCCCTTTGAGACGAATATAATTCACCAAATCGAAGGCGATCACACTCAGTGAAGTGCGCCAACTAGAAATTGGGTTAGAGACTCCATTAAAGGATTGTACAATCTTAACACCCTCCGCGGATAAACTTGAGGACATTTGAGACAAGAAATAGGGATCCACCACAGCATCTGCGTCAATCAGTATAATCGCTTCCTCTTCGGCAAAAATATCTTTTTTAGCGGTGAATAACCAATCTAGCGCCTGCCCTTTTCCAGGATTCAGGGGATCATCGCGTTCAACAACTTCAGCTCCTGCCTGGCGCGAAACTTCCGCGGTACGATCCGTACAGTTATCCGCCAGCACTATGATACGAAATTTATTGATAGGATAATAGGAGTCTTTGATCGATTGTATCACTTTTTCAATTTCACGCGCCTCATTGTACGCGGGGATAACAACCGCTAATTTTAATGGCGGCTTGGTGGGGTCACTTCGTCTTCGAAAAAAATAAGCGCCCACAGTCACAAGAAATAAGTATAGGGTAAATACAAATGACCAGAGCCCAAAAACAAAAAAGAATATATTCAATAAAAAATCCATATACCAGGAGGGTTAAGATATATAGTGATTAAAAATATTTAAAAGAGATTCGGTATTTTTGGCGAGATCATAGTTGCTCAAAACTTTTCTTCGAGCTGCTTGCCCCATGCGTTCCCTTAAATCAGGGCCATTTAGGAGTTCTTTAATTTTCTCAAACAACGCATGTGGGTCTGCCGGCAATGTCAATAAGCCGGTTTTACCATCTTCTACCAATTCGGGAATGCCCATCACGCTTGAAGACACCACAGGAATCTCTTTTGCCATGGCCTCCATAAGAACAACCGGAACGCCTTCCGCAAAACTGGGTAAAACAAAGATGTCCGCCTTATCGTAATACTCATTAAGCTTCTCCTGCCCGACAGGGCCCACAAAATCAATATGCCTACCCAGCGTTAGTTCTTTAGCTAACGTTTTCAATGAATTTTCTGTGGCCCCCCCGCCAACAAGGCTTAAATGGATATTTTTGTACTCTTCCAGCAGTAAGCCAAATGCCTTTAGCAGGATGTGTTGGCCTTTGGCCGGGCTGAGTCTCCCGAGGCATAGAATTTCGAAAACTCCAGGCGCGCTTTTTTTCTTTTGTGGAACAAATTTTTCCGGATCAATACCACAGGGGATAACATGGAGCTTCCCCCATACGGGATAGTCTACCAAGCGCATCAATTGGCTTTTACAAAAATTGCTAATGCAGCGGACAAATACCGCTTGGAGAACCTTTTCCGCAAGTATGTTTTCCCGAACATTATCAAAAACATCCGGCCCGTGGACACTTAAGCTAAACTTCACTTTCCCTGAAGTGGCAGCGAGCATAGCAACCGTTGCCGCCGGGTTAGCAAAATGCACGTGAACATGATTAATTCCTCTTTTTCTGGTTTCGTTAACCAAGATCAAAGCTTCGATAAAATAACCAAGCGTCTTACGTCCAGAACATACCCCTTTAAAGTTCAAGCGTAACGCACTCAATCCCATTTTAATAAACCGAAGTGGCATGCAAAAAAAACCAAAACAAAAGGCGGATAAAACACTTAATAAGGGAGCAGATTTTACATAAAAGGTTTTGGTAGACTCCTCCTGCTCCTCAGAGGTCATTTTCTCAAGATGGTTGGGCCTATTAATCGAAAAAGTAAGAATTTCAACCCCCCTTGACCGAAGCACCTTAATTTCCCGAAAAATAAAAGTATGGGAAATAGCCGGGTATTCGCTGACGAGATACACTAATTTCATATAATACGGGTTACTTGAGTGCCTTCCGCTATGTACCTCACAGCGCGTTGATATTTTTTCTTAAACTTCTCTAACGGCTGCAGTGCCAGGCCTGATGCAGATCCAATTAAGACAATAAACAACGGGTTATACATCCCATTGAAGAGGTTATCTATCATGTAAACCCCGATAATAGCACCAAACGTTACGGCGATAAAAACATTCGGTTCGCGCCATTGATATATATAATATCGACTCAAAACGATTCCTAACGGTTGAATCATCATTGCCAATAATGCTAGAACACCGACAATTCCATATTGACCAAATACAATAATCCACATGCCATCCGTTATCGAAATATCCTCTCCTGTCTTGTCATAAACGCGAGATCTTCCCCAGCCTCCCCAGCCCAGAATCGGTTTTTCCCGAGCTTTTTCACTGAGAATATCTTCGTTGTCAATCCGGTACTCAAGTGACGCTGCCCGGTCCGTACTGATTTTTTTTGCCCAATTGATCAACCCTTCCGCGGACCAAACATCTGTAGCCCGCGTTCCGACATAGAGAACAGGCAAACACATTAAAATCACTAGCGGCAATCGATTTTCAATAATTCTTGAAGCCAACAATGCCACTACTCCGATTGCCAGCAACATAATCGAACCGGTAGATTTTTCTAAAATCGTTGTTAGCAATAAAAGCGGCATTACCCAACGCACATTTAATCCCCAGAACTTCTTGCGAAATTGATGGGTGTACCAAAATACCACGGCCATGATACTCGCAGCGCCCATCCACATTCCCACAGCCAAGCCATGCTCCATAAAGACAGAAGGGCGATAGCCTCCTCCACGAAGTGTCTGCACAAAACTTTGTACGTGATAGCCATAAAACATTCTGTGCAATTGAGGGCTCATCCGAACTTCATACAGAATAAACGGGGAATAGATAATACCGCCAATGATCAACGCAACCGCTAGGACCTTAATCTCACTTAACGTATTAAAGTACATACGGCCTATAAGGTAAGGTACGCCCCAAAGGGTTGTTTGATTTAATGCTGCTGAAAAGGCATCATACGGACCCAGCAAATTAGTCATGGAAGAAAATGCCGGCACGATACAGAAAACCAACATAGGAAAATCATATATTCTGAATTTAAATGCCGTTATTTTTTTATGATCAAACAACACAACTCCCAAGAACAAACTGTAAGCGATGATCGATTGTTTTGTGAGATCAGGAAGGCCTTTGATTTCATACCTCGCCACAGGTAAAAACAGCCACCCTAAAATCAGGGAAACGAGAATGGCATTCCTTGGTCGCAAAAAACAAAAGAGAGCCAGCGTGAGTGGCACCCAACCAAAGATCATTATCGGAACACTTACATTCATGGATAAAGTGAGCTTATGTCTCCTATTTTTAACACCTTTTTCAAGAACCTCCAGGGGGAAATAATAATTTCATATCCCCGTTCGCCTAAAATGAGCTGAAGGCCTTCTATTATTTCATGCTTCCTGACGTATGCTTTCAGCTTTTTGGTTAATTTAGGATCGTTATTTTCCATAATAGCCAAATCCCTGCATTCCTTCAACATAGTTATATCCGAGTAATCTTTGAGATGCAAAGACTTGATTAACCGATAATCAAATTTATGCGGCAGGGTGGCGCATTGCTTGAGCGTTCCTATTGATTGTAAAGCAATCATGGCAACAACGCATTTACTACACTTCCCACAGTTGGTTGGGCCACCTTTGTTTTCAAGACATACACGCAAATATTGTAAAGCTAGCGGATCTCTTCCAACAAGCCATGCAAATTTGTCAATACGGTGGGCTTCTGCGCCGCTATGCGAAAACCTTGTATATTCCGTAGACCACAAATTATCCAACAGGGGATGGGAGGATTCTGGAAACATATCTTCGTGGCTATAAGAATAAGCTCCCGGTATCAAGACATGCGAAAATTGTTTCCCTAAAGATAATCCAACAGAAGCAAGGCCCGGACCACACAAATAATCAGCCCACCACAGATTGAATTGTTCTCTTAAATTGGTTGCTCCAATAATAATAGGTAAACCCGCTTCCTCAGCGACTTTTTTGACCATTATAATTGTCTGATCACCGCCCACGGTATCTGATATCGGCACCTCTATCCCTCTCATATAAATAAGGTGTGTAATGGCTGGCGTATTCGTAGGGATATTTCTTATACTTTTCAGCAGCGTGTAAAAAGAATCTACCCCACCCGAAAAAAAAGCCAAAACTCCTTTTCCCGAATGACTCAGCTCTGGCTCCTTTATCCACAGTGCATCAACGAATATTTTACGAGCTTCTACTGGAAACCAATTACAAAAAATATCCTGCACCATTTCCAGATTATCGAATAAATTTTTCGATATAGGGAAAGGCACTTTTAATTTCTCGTCATAGATCAATGATGCCACTAACAACGGAGGCACAAACGGATCTGGTGATTCCTTAACATAAGCCTCGTACTCTTCGGGATACTCATAGCAAAGATCAAACACCCTATCGTGCACCTGGCTTCGGCATGTACCAACAAGCCTCACCTTTCCATCCTTCATCTCTTTTCTGTATTCCAGCAATTCCATTATTTAAATTTAAAGAGAATTAAGATTCCAAAAAGGCCTTAAATAACTCTTTTTGGCGAGTCTTATAGGGCTCAAGCATGTCAAAGTTGCCAAACTTCAAGGCTCTGTCTACATATTTAATTAAGTGTTCTCCAGATAACGACAAATCTCCAAATCTATACCCATAAACCCCCGGAGTTTGAAACTCGGGTAATTTATGAGGCAAAACAAAATCAGACCACCCCACAGTGCGCCCAAAGCCCATCAGCTTAGGATGATAAGCGAGCCCGATAAAAGGCGTTTTTTGAGCATATGCCATGACGCAACCGTGCAAACGCATCGATATCGTAAGTTCTGATTTTTTAAAAATGCCCGCAATAGTCCTGGGTGAGAGCTCTTCAATCAGATTAACAATGGTGACGTTACTATCAATCTCTCGCATTCTTGCCGCAATTTTAGAGTTTTCGACACGGTCATCATCATAAACCGCAGACATATGCACAAACACAATAGGAATATTATTAAGATGATGAGCTACTTTGACTAATTCCTTCGAAATCCAATTATCCCATGCTTCTTCTGTAGCCCAATTTCCATTTAATGCAACAGCCACATAATTACCTAACTGGGTAACCTGTGTTGGAATATTTTCAGTATCTGCTCGTAACCACAACACACTATCGCCAACAACTTCAATTCTCTCTTTATGAAGAATTCGCTTCAGAATTTCTTGAGAGAGTACATCTCGCACCGTAAATTGCTGAATCTCTTTTAAGATTTTTCTAATTTTACGACGCTGCCACCATGAAAAGTGTACCCCAGCCTCAACTCCCGCGGCAAACAGTATTTTTTTTTCAACAAAGGAGTTTTTTAAGCATTCGGAACATCGAAATATCGTTGAGTGCGGTTCTGCTTCAATAATGCCTCCCCCAACTAATGCCAAATGAATGTGCGCTAAGGCTCGTCTTCTTACCCTATCTTGCGCCCCCAAACCTATAATGCCCGGAACAAAGGGGGTGTCATAGCGCCCCAAGATGTTTATTTTTACAGGCATCCCCGCGTCTTCAACTAAATCCTGAACAGCCAGGTAAACAGCTTCGTCACCAGCATTACCGAAGCCAAAAGCACCACATAGAGTGATTTCTTTCTGCGCTATTTTTTCCATAGGAGTTTTCACAAAAATACCTAACTTACTTATGTTAAGCAAGAAAGTTAATTATTGCCGATCAAACGCTTTAAAACGACGGAAAATCGTTACCGTTCACACAGCCCAATGCTTACTATTTATTTGTTATTTACTTAACCGCACATTACACAGTATTCTTATACTAAACAAAGGCTCTGAAAACCATGAATACCACATCTACCATGAATCAACTCGACCAATTAAAAAAACTTACAACCGTAGTTGCTGATACCGGTGACTTCGAAGCCATCAAAGACTTCACCCCCAGGGATGCTACCACAAACCCTACTTTGATTTACCAAGCCATCCAAAAGGAAGAATATAAAGCTCTGTTTAACAAAGTCATCCAAGACAACAAAAGCGCTTCTCTCCCTAAGGATAAATTGGCGTTGCATATTCTAGATCGTTTACTGATTGCTTTTGGTAAAGAGATTTTAAAAATTGTCCCCGGTCGTGTTTCCACAGAGGTCGATGCTCATCTTTCTTTTGATACAGAAGGTACAATCGCTAAAGCCAGGGAGCTCATCCAGCTTTACCAACAAGAAGGAATCGACCCAAGCTCTATTCTGATTAAAATTGCCTCCACATGGGAAGGCGCTCAAGCCGCTAAAGTTCTCCAAAAGGAGGGCATTAACTGCAATTTGACGCTTATGTTCTCCCTTCCCCAAGCCATCATTTGCGCGGAAGCAGGCGCAAAGTTGATTTCACCTTTTGTTGGCCGTATTTACGATTGGTTTAAAAAGTCTACCGGCAAAGAGTATGTCGGCGCAGAGGATCCAGGTGTCCTGTCCGTAAACAAAATTTACGATTATTACAAAAAATTTGGATATCCAACTGAAATCATGGGCGCAAGCTTTAGAAACAAAGGCCAAATCACCGAACTCGCCGGATGTGATTTATTAACCATTAGCCCCAAGCTACTGGAGGAACTGAAAACAACAGAAGCACCTGTTCCCCAAAAGCTATCTGAATCCAAAGCAAATCAATCTTCCATAGAAAAGATGGACGTGGACGAAAAGAAGTTCCGCTGGTTGCTCAATGAGGATCAAATGGCCACCGAAAAGCTCTCTGAGGGCATACGCGTATTTGCACACGACTGTGAACGGTTAAAGGATGCCATTGCAAAGGTACTTTAAGCACTAGAATGCGCATCTTTGGGATGCCAAAATTCTTCCTTGTTTAATCAACTTTCATAATTTATAGTTAACTCTCTTAATTATGAAAAGATCGCATCATTGTAATCAGCTTTCCCTTGAAGATGTTAATAAGCCAACAACCCTCGTGGGTTGGGTGGATGCCATCCGTGACCACGGTGGTGTTTTGTTTATTGACCTGCGCGACCGTGAGGGGATTACACAGATCGTATTTGATCCCCAAAACAAGCAGCTTTCCGAACAAGCACGTAGCCTTAAGCCCGAATCCGTCATCGAAGTAATCGGTACCGTTGCGGCTAGACCAAGTGCAACCGTTAACCCACATTTACCAACGGGCGGAATCGAAGTCGCCGCTGAGCAGCTCACGATTCATAACATTGCGAAAACACTGCCTTTTCCTCTCGAGGATGAAAAAGCAGACCGTGTACAAGATGATTTGCGCCTGCGCTATCGTTATCTGGATCTTCGTCGCCCTAAGTCACAAAAAAAGCTTCACATGCGCCATCAAGCGGCTCGTGCTGTTCGCAACTACTTAGATGGAGAACGTTTTACAGAGGTAGAAATGCCTACCCTTTTCAAGAGTACTCCTGAGGGAGCTCGCGAATTCCTGGTACCTAGCCGCATGCACCCGGCCAATTTTTACGCATTGGCTCAATCCCCGCAACAATACAAGCAAATGCTCATGGTTGCCGGATTGGAGCGCTACTACTCACTTGCTCGCTGTTATCGCGATGAAGACCTTCGCGCGGATCGTCAACCCGAATTCACTCAGGTGGACATGGAGCTTTCCTTCATCGACCGTGAGGATATGTACGACCTAATTGAGGGCTTGCTCAAGCGCGTCTGGAAAGAGGTTTTAGGTATTGATATCCCAACACCTTTCCCGCGCATGCCTTATCACGCTGCCATGAATCGTTATGGCGTTGATAAACCGGATACTCGTTTCGACCTAGAGCTTGTTGATCTGTCTAAAATTTTTGAAAAATCTGAATTTAAGGTATTTGCTTCCGCAGTTCAATCCGGAGGTGTCATCAAGGCGTTTAACGCAAAGGGCTTGTCTGACATCACACAAGGGGAACTGAAAACACTTGAAGACATCGCTAAAGTTCTTGGAGCTAAAGGGTTAGCCTTCATTAAAGCTGAAAGCGGCGAATGGAAATCCCCTATCCTTAAGTTTTTATCCGAACAGGAAAAAGCAGAGCTTAAAGATGCGCTTAATATTGAGGATGGCGATTTGGTCTTCTTTGCCGCAACCAATTGGGACAAAGCTTGCCAAATCCTGGGCAGAGTCAGGTTAGATGCCGCTCAACTCCTTGTTAAACGAGGTCGTCTAAGCATTCCTAAGGATAAATATAATTTCCTCTGGGTAATCGAGTTTCCGCTCATGCTGTATGATGAAGAAGCTGGCCGTTATTTATCAGCTCACCACCCGTTTACCGCTCCTGTAGAAGCAGATGTTCCTCTACTTGACACCGATCCAACTGCTGTTCGCGGCCAACACTACGATATCGTTCTTAACGGAGTAGAACTTGGTGGCGGTAGTATTCGTATCCATCAACCTGATTTACAAGAAAAGGTATTTCGCGATATCCTTAAAATCCCTGCAGATATCGTAACCGAACGCTTTGGGTATATGCTGGAAGCATTTCAATTTGGCGCCCCTCCTCATGGCGGTATTGCATTAGGCTTTGATCGTTTAATTGCTATTCTTGCCGGTACGGAGAGTATTCGAGATGTCATTGCCTTTCCGAAGACGCAAAAGGGCCAAGATTTAATGTCCATGAGCCCTGGGCCTGCCACTGAAAAGCAGCTCAAGGATCTGCATATCACTTTGCTCGAATACGCGAAAATTGAAAATAGGACCTAATTTTTAGCATTCCGACAAGAATCACCTGCTTGTTTGAGGCACATTAGCGATCTAAAATTCTAATTGCCTTTGACTATCTGTTGCTGTAAAATTGCCATAGATAGAAAGGCTCTATCGTGAAATTTCATTTGGCGTGACGAAAGAAGAGAACAAGTCAAAAAAGAAGATCGTCCATAGAAAGGATATCAAACGGAAGTCGCCGGACAGCAAAGTCCCATTCGCTTCCGTACCGCGGGCCCTACCTACTAAATCCGCAAAGGTAGACAATTTAACGGAAACCGCGGATAGAAGTTCAATAAAAATCTATCTGCAGCAAATTGGTAAAACACCGCTACTCACCCCAGCGGAAGAAATCGAGCTAGCCGCCTTAATCAAAAAAGGCGACCCCGCCGCGCGTAAAAGAATGATTCAGTCTAACTTGCGTCTGGTTGTAAAAATTGCTCATGATTACAGCCATTTCGGCCTTCCCTTTCAGGATCTCATCAGCGAGGGGAATATCGGGCTTATGAAGGCAGTTGAGCGTTTTGATCCCGAAAAGGGGAGCAAGCTCAGTACTTACGCTGCCTGGTGGATTAAGCAAGCTATCAAACGCGCTTTGGCTAACCAGGGTAAAACCATACGCTTGCCGGTACACTTGGTTGAAAAAATTTCAAAAATACGCAAGGCCACCGCTGCTCTATATGAAAAATTAGGTAGAGAGCCCAATAACGAAGAGATCTCGAAAGCTGTAGGCATGCCGGTAAATAAAGTTGCTCACTTAAAGGCTGTTTCCCTTCGGCCTGCTTCATTAGATACGCCTGTCGGCGATACTGAAAAAACTAATCTGGGAGATCTTCTCGGAGACGAATCCGCAACAACACCGTTACAGGATCTCCAAACAAAATCGCGCGTCAATGTCATTAAGCAGCTCATGTCAAAACTCAATGAACGGGATGCAACCATCCTCACCATGCGTTTTGGCCTCGGGGGCGAGGATCCCAAAACACTGGAAGAGGTGGGAGATTTTTTTGGCATAACTCGCGAACGGGTCCGCCAACTTCAAAATGCCATTCTAAAGGAAATACGTGATGTCGTTAAAGAGGAAGATCGCCAGCGCACTTCCGATGAAGTTGACGAGGAAAACCTAGAGCGGGAAAAAATGAAGATCCTAAAAGATATTGCCGCAAAAAATCATACTGAAGAAAAGGGCAAAAAGAGCTCTAAAAATTCCAAAAAGAAGAAATAGCCTTATTTAGGCTACTCTTTTTCCTCATCCTTCATTTCGATCATTGTCTTTGGGTCTAACGCGCGCTCTATGCTCGCTTCATCAAGCATCCCTTCTGCTAGTAAAATTTCTTTAAGAGTCTTATTCTCTTCATAAGCTTTCTTGGCCACATAAGCTGCTTTATCATAACCTATATGAGGATTCAGCGCCGTCACAAGCATCAGGGAGCGTTCCAACAACTCGTTACACCTGTCTTGATCTACCTTAAGGCCTTGTACGCACTTATCCGCGAATACTCTGCAGGCATTCCCCAAGCATTCGATAGACTCATGTAAGGCGTACGCAATCAAGGGTATCGTTACATTTAGCTCAAAGTGCCCGTCTCTACCGCACATCACTACTGTATTGCATAGCCCTTGCACATATAAGCAAACCTGCACAAGCATCTCACTCATAACGGGGTTCACCTTGCCTGGCATAATAGAAGACCCAGGTTGCGTTGCGGGCACAATTAACTCCCCTAGCCCAGAGCGTGGCCCGGAGCCCATCAATCGTATATCATTTGCTATTTTCGTTAAACTCGCGGCAATCACATTCAATTGGCCCGCTACTTCAACGCAATCGTCACGTCCGGCTTGAGCCTCAAAATGATTATCGGCCTCTTTAAAATCGATGCCTGTTTCATTGCGAATAACTTCGATAACGCGCGCGGTAAAACCCGGATAACAATTAATTCCCGTGCCAACAGCTGTTCCTCCGATCGCTAACTCACAGAGCGCTTGTATTGCTTTTTGAATACGGTCTACGCCCTTTCTGGCCTGTACCGCGTACCCGGAAAATTGTTGCCCCATGGTCACGGGTGTTGCGTCCATTAAATGAGTGCGGCCGATTTTCACGATATCTTTCCAGCTGTCCGCTTTCTTGGCCAATTCACTCGCCAAATGAGCCAAGGCCGGCTCCAGCTTCTCTTTCAACGCCAACGCTACGCTGATGTGTAGGACAGTTGGCATGGTATCGTTAGAGGATTGTCCTTTATTCACGTCATCATTTGGGTGTATAGCTTCTTTAGCTCCCAGCTGCTTTACGCGATGCGCGATCACTTCATTAACGTTCATGTTAGAGGATGTACAAGATCCTGTTTGAAAGATATCTATCGGGAATTGATCGTTATGCTCTCCGTTAAACACCTCGAGTGCCGCTTTCTGTATCCACTCCGACTTCGCCTTAGATAACTTTCCTAAATCCTCATTCGCTTTCGCACAGGCATATTTCAACAAACCCATACAACGAATAAATCGTTCCGGCATCTTGTGCCCACTGATTGGAAAATTTAATACAGCCCTTTGCGTGCTAGCCCCATAAAGCGAATCCTCAGGCACACTCATTTCCCCCATCGAATCTCTCTCTTTTCTCATGATATTATTATGATTAATTTCGCCGTCCTTTTTGGCAATCCTATTTCCCCAAGAATAGACACATAGAGTATTTACATACTACCAAAGACATCTATAATCACATTACTATTTAAAATAGACATTTCGCATTTCATGGAAAAAGCCCTCAATAAAAATGCTCCTCCCTACCGTGGGCGCTTAGCCCCTTCTCCCACAGGTCGTCTTCACCGCGGGCACGCTAATACCTTTTCTATCGCTGCCGAACGCGCTCGTATCCATAACGGCACGCTTGTTTTAAGAAATGAGAATTTGGATCCCGATCGCTCCAAGCCCGAACATCTGGAGGGGATTATAAATGACTTAACCGCATTGGGCATTTCTTGGCAAGAGGGGCCTTTTCATCAATCGGAACGGCTGCCGCTTTACCACAGGGCTTGGGAATATTTAAAGAAGAACAACTTTATCTACCCTTGCCTGCGCTCCCGTAAGGATATTGCTTCCGCAATACTGGCTCCTCATAATGAGGATGAAGCTTGTGAACCTATTTTCCTTAAGGAATGGCGGCCGCACAGAAATGCCCATGAGGATTACTCCACTCCAGAGGGTGCCAATTGGCGTTTCCGTGTTCCGGATAACGAAAAAATCACTTTCTATGACAATAACTTAGGTACCCAGTCGTTCATTGCAGGTCAGAATTTTGGAGACTTTATTATCTGGAGAAGGGACAACATACCGGCTTATGAGCTCGCGGTCGTAGTAGATGACCACGAAATGAATATCACGGAAGTAGTGCGCGGTGAGGATTTATTAATGTCCACAGCTCGTCAAATCTTGCTTTACCGCGCGCTGGGCTGGGAAACCCCTCAATTCTACCACTGCCCGCTTATCCTTGATGACAAGGGACAACGGCTTTCCAAAAGAAAGGGCGACACTCTCCTTCAGCCTATCACTTCTTAATGTATCTAAAAATTAAATACACTAATTATGAAAATTAAATTCATCACCCATGCCGACTTTGAAACACCGGGCGTCTTGCTCCACTGGGCTCAAAAAAATCACCATACTTATGAAATCGTCAAACCTTACCGAGGCCAAGATTGCTTAGCCCAGAGCAACTACGATTTGCTCATTGTCATGGGTGGGCCACAAAGTCCTCTTAAACTAAATGAATTTCCTTACCTAAGAGATGAAATCACCTTAATCCAACAAGCGCTATCTTCAAGGAAGCCCATACTCGGTTTCTGCCTGGGAGCCCAATTAATGGGTGAGGCACTGGGTGCGCATACCGAAAAAAGTCCGGAAAAAGAAATTGGGGTTTATCCCATCACGTTAACGGAACCTGGCACACAGGATTCTCTTTTTTCAGGTTTTCCTAAAACGTTCAATGCCATTCATTGGCACAACGATATGCCCGGGCTCACTGCGGATAGCACTGTTTACGCCTATAGCGAAGGCTGCCCACGCCAAATTGTGCGATACACAGATTGCGTGTACGGCTTTCAATGCCATCTGGAAATAGAGCTTTCGGGCATGGATGCGCTGATCAAAGCTTGCCCAGAGGACCTTTCGCCTAGTAAATTCACCCAAACAGCAGCGGCAATACGCAGCACTGATTACACATCGATTCATAATCATTTATTCCATTTGCTCGATAAGTTCACCCAACCCGTTTGCTCATGAAGTATATAGATTTAACCCACACACTTACTGAAAACATTCCTGTCTGGCCGGGCGCTCACAAGTTGGAACTGGAAACGCTTTCGGATTACGACCAGGGTTACCGTTTGGTAAGCGTGAAGCGCTCTGCCCTCGGAATAGGAACCCATATAGACGCACCCACTCATTTCGTAGATAATAAAATTGATATTGATAAAATTCCATTAGAGCAGCTCATTGGCCCACTATGCGTAATCGATTGCCGGGAAAAAGTAGCCGCTAACCCCGACTATGGCGTCTCTAGAGAGGATGTCTCTGCTTGGGAAAAACAATATGGAAAGATCCCTAAGGGCTCCATTGTCGTTGCCCACACCGGCTGGAGCCAATACTGGCATGAGCCCTCAAAATATATAAACCAGGATGACTCCAGTCATAAACATTTCCCTGGCTTTCTTGCGGAAGCAGCTTCCGTGCTCTTAGAAAGAGGCATTTCGGGCATCGGAATTGATGCCTTAAGTGTCGATGTTGGCATATCAGAAGATTTTCCGGTTCATCAGATGGTTCTCGGGGCAAACAAATTTCAAATCGAAAATATGGCCAACCTTGATAATGTTCCACGGGCAGGAGCCCTCTTGATTGCGCTTCCCATTAAATTAACCGCTCCGGAAGCACCCGCTCGCATCATCGCACTCGTAATGTAATTCTCCAGAGGGGAATTAGTGCTCATGAGTACACTAGCTCTCCCTCGATCGAAATAAGTTAAATAAATACGATTTATTACGCCTATGCTAATAAGAAACGCTTCCTTGTTGAATTTAAACCCTAATAATCATAGAATTGGATAAACACATAACCCCAATTTTCATCTTACCATTGAAGTGCCCTTATTGTGGACGACGCATTTTATACTACCCTGGTTTCAGACTATTGCTCGGACCCTGTTCTCATTCTCCAACATGACGAACAAGATCCGACCATCACATTCGTCAACAAAGCCTTTCAAAAGGTTTACGCGTATTCTCAAAAAGAAATTCTCAACAAGCCTTTTTCTTTTCTCAGCAGGGGCATACCCCATCCTTTATTAGCTGACCTTTTCAAACAAGGCCGGCAATGCCGCACAAAAATAGAACACACTACTAAAAGCGGTAAAACGCTTGCGTTAGAAATTAGATCAAACCCTGTCTTTAACGAAACGGGAAAACTCACTCACTGGGCTTGCTCTCTCAGTTCAATTGAGGAAAAACAGCAATTTCAAGAATCTTTACTGCATATTGCTAGCCAGCTTAGGCACATCCTAAAAAGCATCCCCATCGTTTTATGGGGCATCGATGCCGAAGACCGTTTCAGCCTCGTAGAAGGTAAGGGCCTGGAATCAATCAAGATGGTCTCCGATGATTTTCTTCATAGGGACTATAAAATAATATTCAACGATTACCCCGATATACTTGAAATGTTTCGTTTGGCGAAAGTTGAGAAAATCAATAGCGCCATCAGGCTATTTAACGGCATCTATTTCGATGTCCAATTCTCTGTATTAAAAGACGAACAGGGCAACTACGATGGCCTTATCGGTGTAGCTATCGATGTCAACGACCGGATGCTTGCCGAAGAAACAAGAGAGCGCCTAATCTCTATCCTGGAGGCCACTTCAGACTTGATCCTCATCGAAGACAGTAAAAACATCACCTACCTGAATGCTGCTGGCCAAAAGCTCCTGGGGTATACCGAGGCGGAAATAAAATCTAAACTACTGAAGGACTTGTATCCACAATGGTCTTACGACTTAATACAAACCGTAGCGATACCCTACGCAATGGAAAATGGAACATGGTCCGGAGAGGCCGCTTTTTTGTGCAAAAACGGCCATGAAGTACCCACTTCACAGGTGATCATCGCGCATAAATCAAAAGCAGGCGAGTTGCAGTTTTTCTCAAATATCGCTCGCGATATATCCGAATCTAAAAAGACAGAAAAACACCTTCGGGAAGCGAAAGACAAAGCAGAATCAGCCACCCGTGCCAAAAGCGAATTCCTTGCGAATATGAGCCATGAGATCCGCACTCCGCTAAACGCTATCCTTGGGTTCGCTGAAATCCTTGCTCATGTAACTGTTAACACCGCTATGCAAAGTTACGCGGAGTCCATTATCGTAAGCGGCAAAAACTTACTTCATTTAATTAATGATCTACTCGACTTATCAAAAATTGAAGCAGGCAAGATAGACATTATTCCTCGTCCTACTTCTGTAAAAGATCTAATCGAGGAAATCAAAACCCTTTTCACCCTCGAAAGCAAAAAGAAGCACCTGCGCTTCGATGTATTTATTGATAAGAGTATCCCCGACTACATCATGTTGGACACGCCTCGCTTCCGCCAAATTGTTTTTAATGTGATCGGTAACGCAATAAAATATACCAATGAGGGGTTTGTCTCACTTAAACTTTTTACTAAAGAGAGTCCTAAAAATAAAAAACTGGATCTCTTTCTCGTAATCGAAGATTCGGGAATCGGGATCAGCGAAGAGGATCAAGAAACTATATTCTCTCCTTTTATTCAAAAGTGCGAACATGCTGGCGGCGTTGGGCTGGGACTGACAATCACGCTTCGTCTCGTCAAAATGATGCGCGGGAAAATCTCCCTCACCAGTACTCCAGGAAAGGGTAGCTGCTTCACCATCTGCATTCCAAACGTCAAAAAATGTACCATCGAAGGAGCTTCTGGATCTATTATACAAATAGATAACGAGCCGCCTGACTTCGATAAGGCAACCGTTCTTATCGTAGACGATATGGAATACAATATAAACCTGTTGCGGGCATACTTGTCTGATTGTAATGTTGATATTATCGAAGCACGAAATGGCAAGGAAGCGCTCCTGATGGCCGAAGAACTGCACCCTAAGATCATACTGCTAGACCTCAAAATGCCCATCATGGATGGCTACGAGGCCATGGCTCGTATTAGCGCTAATCCCGACATCCAGAGCATCCCCGTTATCGCTATAACAGCACAGACGCTGGGAGACGAGGAGGCTAGAATACGCAAGCTTGGCAGCAAGAGCTTCTTGCGCAAACCTTTATCCAAAGCCACTCTTATCACGGAATTAAAAAAATTCATCCCGGTAAAAAAGCCATCGCTTCAAAAACAAAATCCACAACATCTCCTGGAGCCAAAGGAACGTATCCAAATTTTAAATGCGCTAAAAGGTAAACATTTTAACACTTGGCAAACCGTCAAAAGTAAATCCATTATTAGAAACATAAAGGAATTCGCTACGGAATTAAAACAAATCCCCAACGCTGAATTCATTCCCGCGCTCGCGATTTTTGCAGATCAACTCATTAAAGCCGCAGATCTTTATGACATTGAAAAAACACAATCATTGCTCAACGAATATCCACAAATCATTCTTCAAATAGAAGCCTATCCTGATAAACAGAAAACTTTAGAAATGCATGAAAAAGCTCTTAAGAGAAAACGGTGAACCGCCACTCATCCTAATTGTAGATGACTACAAGGAAAACCTAAGTGTCCTGGGCAAAAACCTGGAAGAGGCCGGTTATGATATCATGTTAGCCAACAGTGGCAAACAAGCCATCAGCTTGGTTAAAGAAGTTATCCCTGACCTCATCCTCCTGGATATCATGATGCCCGAGCTTAATGGCCTGGAGGTTTGCGTTAAGTTAAAATCAAATGAGGACTATGCGGGCATTCCTATTATTTTCTTAACCGCTAAAGTGGATTCTGATGATATCTTAAAGGGTTTCAAGGCCGGCGGTGTGGATTATATCACCAAGCCGTTCAATACAATGGAGCTGCTCGCACGTGTCCAGAACCACTTAGAGCTAAAATTTAGTAATGAAAAACTTCAAATGCTCAATGATAGCAAGGATAGATTTTTCTCTATTATATCTCATGACATCAAGGGCTCGCTGTCAGGAATGATGCTGCTCCAGGAAATGACACTGAATCACTTCGATGAAATTTCACCGATTAAAATCAAGGATAACCTGGCTGTCATCGCTAAATCATCACGAAGGCTCTACCAAATGCTCGAAAATCTGTTAGACTGGGCAACACTCCAACGGGGGCTCATCCAGCTCAATCCTTCCATTTTATGCATTCATGATTTGGCTCAGCAATCTATTGAGTTATTTGAAGGAAAGTGCATTCACAAAAAGCTCACTATCCATAACAATATAGACAAGACTTTAAATGTATTTGCTGATTACGATATCGTTATCTCTGTTTTTAGAAACTTGATTAGTAATGCGACTAAATTCTCACACCCGGGTGGTTCCATAGAAATTGAATCTAAGGAAAATGGCCCCTTAGCGGAGATATCCGTAATTGATCATGGTGTCGGCATGAAGGATAATGACAAAAAGTCTCTCTTTCACATGAGCAAAAATCGATCCAAGGAGGGCACTAATTTCGAAAAAGGAAGTGGCTTGGGCCTTCTACTATGCCATGAGCTGATTACAAAATGTGCGGGAAAAATATCCGTTGAAAGCGAAATTGGGCAGGGATCAACCTTTACGATCTCACTTCCCTTGGTCAAGCGTGAGGAAAAGACAACTCCCCAAACAGATACAAAGCTAATAATTCAATAACGCTTTTTGCGTGGGGCGATTTTCATACGCAGCGATCACTTCTAGGAACGCGGGCACAACTGTCTTGGCCTTATAGGCTCCAATCCCGGGTATATCTTCTGCCTCTGCTATACTGCTTGGTCTTTGCTTGGCTAAATATATCAGCGACTTGTTCGTAAGAATCATAAACAGGCGAGCGCTCTTTTTCTTCTTCGCAATCTCAGCACGCTTCTCCCGCAATGCCGCGTAAAGCTCTTTTTCTTCGCCAGACAGGTCCTCTTCGTCTTCTGTTACTTTTTTTTCTTTTTTAACAGCGCTATCTTTTACGGCTCCAGCATATCCCTCTGGCCATATAAGCTCATAGCTGGCTTCTCCTCGCATAACGGAATCACCATACTCAGAAAGGGTCAACAGGCTAAACTTATCTTTCTCTACCGTCTGCAGGATCCCGCCAAACTCAAGGCTGTTAAATAATTCTTCAACATAGCGTTGCCCATTCTCGCGTAGCAAACCATAAGTCGAGAGCTGGTGTAAATCATTATCCATGATCTCTTTGCGCTGGCTCCCAATTAACATTTGTATAATCCTTGCTCGGCCATATCGAGGCTGCCACTGCCCATTCCCTAATTTATAGGACATTCTAGCAACTCCGCTGAGCGCTTTCCGAACAATCATTAACTCTTCAGGCATTGGGCCGCGTTTCGATTTTCCGCGCTGCGTACCGCAATAATCACAACTCCCGCATACTTCAGCATCCGTCTCCCCGAAATAATTTAAGATCCACTTCTGGCGGCAACCAAAACTGTTTGAAAACTTTATAACGGTTTCCAAACGCTCACGATCTCGTTCTTCCTTCACTTTCAGTGTGGAGAAATCTAACGGGAGGTCTCTTACTTTGGTATCAGGACACAAAAGGCGCGTCCCTCTCACTCTACTCCCGGGCACATCAAAGCGTTGTATTATGTTCGCATGAGATAAAATGGAAATCGCAGCACTGATCGCCATAGAATTGGTCCCCCGTCCAATCCGCTCCGCAAGATCGTCTAGAGAAATAATCACTTCGTTGTGGTTATCCGCTAAACGTGTGAGGCTTTTATAAACTGTTTCAATCGTTTCTTGATCCGGGTTGCTGCCATCGATAAAAAACTCTTGCACGCGTTTGTCCGCGTAACAGTAATACATCTCGCAGGCCGATGCCGCTCCATCACGGCCAGCACGTCCTACTTCCTGATAATACGCCTCAATACTCCCGGGCATTTCAAAATGCGCGACAAACCGTATATCCGATCGATCAATCCCCATACCAAAGGCATTGGTCGCAATCGCCACATCCGCCTTTCCTTTAAGAAAACGATCCTGCGCCTCAGCGCGCTGTTGATCACTCATACCCGCGTGATACGAAACAACCGAACAATCCCAAGAGGATACCAGGTGCAGGGCTACTTGCTCCACATGCTTGCGGGTCGCGCAATAAATGATGCCCGTTTTATGTTTCTCAATGAGTCGTCCAATATGCGCGTATTTTTCAGCCACTTTACGAACCGGCACAACTCGCAAAGATAAATTAGGTCGGCTAAATCCTGAAACAAACTCCTTTGGCTCCTTTAAATGAAGATATCGTATAATGTCTTCTCTCACTTCCGGCGTTGCTGTTGCCGTAAAGGCCGCCATCACTGGATTTCCTAAAACTTTTACCGCTTCTCCAATTCTGAGATAGTCAGGGCGAAAATCATGCCCCCACTGAGAAACGCAGTGCGCTTCGTCAATAGCTACCAAACTAACGTCGATTCGCCTAATCGTATCCACGAAATAACTACTACGAAAACGTTCCGGAGCCACATAAACCAGTTTATATAACCCGTCCGCAATCCCTTGTATTCTGGCCGTCTGTTCCGCCAATGAAAGGGTACTGTTAATGTAGGTGGCCGGCAGATTAAGCCCCTGAAGCGTATCCACTTGGTCTTGCATCAAGGAAATAAGTGGCGAAACAACCACGGTTACTCCCTTAAGCATCAAGGCGGGAAGTTGATAACAAAGGGACTTCCCGCCCCCGGTAGGCATAACCGCAAGGACGCTTTTGCCGAACAAAATAGCCTCTATAATCGGCTCTTGTCCCGCACGAAACGCATCCAGACCAAAGGACTCCTTCAGTACTTTTTTAGCGGCTTCCACAATAAACAGTATATAGCATTCTCGTTATATTAGCTCTTCAGCTCAACAACGCACTGTATCTCAACGGTGGCATCCTTAGGCAAACCCGCAACCGCGACCGCAGCCCTCGCATGCTTACCTGCCTCGCCAAACAGGGAGCCTAGAAGATCTGAAGCACCATTTAAAACGGCAGGGCTATCCGCAAAACCGGCCACGCCGTTCACAAAGCCATTCACCAAAACCCAACGGTTCACCTTATCCAAAGATCCCGCAGCAGACTTCACCACCGCAATCGCATTCAACGCACACATCTTAGCAGCTTCATAAGCCTGCTCAACCGTCTGCGTCTCGCCCACTTTCCCTGTATGCGTAATTTTGCCATCCATAACGGGGAGTGTTCCCGCTAAATACAAAACATTGCCCACTCGCGTATAAGGCAAGTAATTTCCTGCCGGAGCGGGAACTGAAGGTAATGTTAAGCCCATTTCTTTAAGTCTGTCTTCCATGCCCGTCTATATAATATATAACAACCCCAAAACGCAACCTTCCTCTTCTCGAAGTGTCTTTTCAAATCCACTTCAATGAATGACAACTATTGACAAAAAACAGCTCGAACTTATCCTTAACTCACTAGCAATCAACATGAAAGTAATCGAAACAGAAAGGCTTATCTTGCGCACATGGGCCGCCCATGATGCCGATGCCTACTTCCGCATTAATCAAGATCCCAGGGTATATGAGTTCCTGCTAGGCCCGATAACGAGAGAGCAAGTGAATGCATTTATCGAAAGCAGCATCCAATCCTTTAATGATCATCGTTTTTGCCTTTTCGCCGTAGCGCTCAAGGAAAATAATGCATTAATCGGATTCATCGGTCTTTCTATCCCCAAATTTGAGGCTCATTTCACCCCTTGTGTCGAAATCGGGTGGCGCCTGAGCTCACAACACTGGGGTAAGGGGTATGCGACAGAGGGCGCAAGGGCGGTACTCGATTACGGGTTCAATACGATTGGCCTAGGCGAAATCGTTGCGTTCACGGTTCCCGCAAACAAGCGATCTATCCAAGTCATGGAAAAGCTCAGCATGAAGCGAGACTTGGATGGTGATTTTCCCCACCCACTGGTCACCGAAGGCCACCCGCTGTCACACCATGTGCTATACAAGGTAAGCAAAAATTCTTAAACAATGCCTAGAACAAAGCATTCGCAGCAACCCCCACAGCCGTAATCGGTCCTGCGTTTTCTATACTATCCACAGCACCTTCTACTTTTGTCATGACGGCTTCTGCGCGTACATATAGGTCGTCACTACTAATAAGTCTTCCCAGGGTACTAGTGTCACTGTTTAGTTTTTCACTAAACTGTTCTAGATTGGCAACCGTTTCGCGAACTTGTTCCGCCATTTCAGGGTTATTTAACAGCTCTGAAAGCGCGCCGTCGCCTGAATTAATCTTATCCACAATTTCCCGCGCGTCAGCCATAAATTGACTTGTATTTTCTGCAGCGGCAACCAGTTGAGTGTGCAACGTATCCGAATTCACCAGCATACCCAAGGTGCCTTGGCCATCATTAATTTTCTCTGTAATAGACTCTAAATTCCCCAATGTCTTAGTCAGTTTATCCGCATTTTCGTCCACAAGGGTATTCAGGTTTTTGACAAGCTTGCCCATGCCGGTATCTTCATCCATTCCTCCCGTGAAGGAACTGAGAAAATCGTCCAATTTTTTCGCAATCCCCCCTACTTCCTCCATCACATCGTTAAAATCTAATGTCGCTTTGGTCTTTATAGTGGCGTCTTTTTTTAAATACGTTTTATCCTCTCCGGCAAGAATTGCTACGTAGTTATTGCCTAAAAGACCGGCTGTGGTAATCGTAGCAACGGAATCACTCGGTATTTTGATCTCCGGCTCAATCATTAAAACTGCAATCGCGGTGCCATTTTTTAAATAAGCTTCTGTAACCGCCCCAATACTCACTCCAGCAAGGCGTACATCAGCGCCTACTTTTATTTGCTTGAGATCTTCAAACGGAGCCACAACTTCGTAACCGTGTTTCGAATACAAAGAAGCCTCTGAAAGCGTTTCATAAACGACCCATATCAGGACAAGGCCAAATACAAAAAATAAACCAACTCGTATGCTTTGGGTAATTGCTGCCATAATTATATATTTTCTTTAAAGCGAGGGTTCGCTAAATCAATCTTTGGGTTTAAAAATTCTTTTACAATAGGATCGTCCAGTTCCTTTAAAGCCTTAGGGGTATCAATGGCTATTATTTTGCCATCATACAAAACAGCAACTCGGTCAGCGATAGCAAAAGCTAAATCGCGATCATGGGATACCACAACACTCGTAACGTGTATCTTCTCATTCAACGTGGCTATAATTTCAGAGATCGTTGCCGCCATAATAGGGTCCAGCTCAGAAGTAGGCTCATCATACAATAAAAGCTGAGGTTTCATCATGAGAGCTCTCGCAATCGAAACACGCTTTTTCATGCCGCCAGAAAGCTCTGAGGGAAATTTGTTAGCTGCTTGCTCCAAGGATAGCATCTTTAGGGTTTCCATCACTTCATTATCCAACGCTTTCCCAGAAAGCAGCCGGTGCTCGCGCGGATAAAGCGCCAGGTTATCAAAGACAGACATCGAGTTAAATAAAGCGCCTGCCTGAAATACAATGCCTGTAACCACGTTAACGTGGGTCGACTTCAAGGAAGCATCTAATTTATTTATAAGCACTGATCCCGTATCCGGTTTCTCCAAACCTATAATTGCTTTCAACAAAACGGACTTACCGGAACCGCTAGGCCCCATAATCACAAAGGTCTCTCCCGCCTTCACCGAAAATGAAATATCAAACAATACTTGCTGATCACCATAGCTCTTATTGAGCCCTTCGACAACGATAGGCACTGCTTGCTGATCTTCTTTATAGTTTACCATTTCCGTTTATTCTAAATTTGAGCCCTTGTGATGAAATAGTCTAAGAACAGTATGGCGATCATAGAGAAAACGACCCCGCGGGTAACCGCTGTACCAATCTCTCGTGGCCCCCCTTTAGTCAATAATCCTTCATTACAACAAATCAGTGCCACAACACCGCCAAAGATCTCTGCTTTTACAAGGCCATCTTGCACGCTTTTAAAATCAACAAACTCTTTCAGACCCTGCCAGTACGTTTCAGGCTCCAAGCTAATAAAGCCAACGTACTCACTCACCCACATACCGCCAAACCAACCGATAATAATCGAGAAAATGGTCAACACTGGCATCATGAGCAAAGTAGCTACAATACGTGGAAGCACTAAAATTTTTTCCGGTGGAATGTTCATCGTGGTCAATGCATCCACTTCTTGGTAAACTTTCATGGACGCTAACTCCGCGGTAATAGCGGATCCTACGCGTCCCGCCAAGAGAAAGGATGTCATCACGGGCCCTAATTCACGGCACATGGAAAGCCCCACAATACTCCCCAAATAGGCCTGAGCACCACTTAAATTCTGTAAGCTGTAACCGGATTGTAGCGCTAATACGCCGCCAATGAACAAGCTCAATATACCTACAATGAAGAGCGTCTTATATCCAATATGAAAGCAATGCTCCATTACCCTGGCAAACTGTCTCGGGAGGCTTGGCAAATACTTCAGCGAAGTTAATAGCAAAATAACTATGCTTCCGGTACGATCCAATGCTGCAAGAATGGGGTTCATATAAGGCTTTTTACCATGCTAAGTTTTTTTTAGGTGTTTCTCCATAACAATTTCAGTCTTTTTTTGCCATTTTTTTTCTCATATCCGATCAACCCTTTAAATAGTTGAAAGGACTCGCCTTCCGCGTCTTTCCTGGTCTCAAAAATAGGCCCAAAGCTAAACTTGGCATGTGTTTCTGTTGATTCATAAATTATAAGGTTAAACAAAAAACCGCGATACAGATCTCCATTCGGTTTTTCTTGATAACGGTAAAGGGCAAAAAGCGGCGTATAGGCTTCTCGGACTGTCCTGTTCCCGGGGAAGAAAACTTCAAAGGGGCTTAAAAACTGAAATTGTTTTTCCCCTGCGCCATTATCCCAATAACTATAAAGGGGCCACACGTGCGTCTTTTCCGCGGGGGCTAGCTCAGGGTTCGCAATACTGTGCTGCTTTTCTCGCCACACTAAAAAGAATAGTAATTGTTGCCGATCAATCCTAAGGCCGCGTTCGTTCCACTGCGTCTGTTTCATTAAGGGCCACAAAAACCACTGCTTTTCACGATCTTTGAGCTTCGAATACGCATAAAAGGGTAATGCTTGCGTAATATGCCGCTCTTTACCGCGCGCCTTTATCACAAGGGGCCACAGGAATTGATCTTCTACATAAGTAGGTTCTTCTTTACCTTCTATATGGCTAAAAAAGGGCCATATCCAGGTAAGGCTGTCCTTCTTCGGTCCGGTCTCTAATGCGTAAAAGGGGAGAACCGCTTGGCGCAACTTCGGGGTATTAGAATCTAAATCATCTCGATAACTATATATAAATGGCCATCCGCCAAACTGGTGGTCGTACTTGCCTTGTTTATAAAAGTGGCCAACAAGGGGCCAAGCTGCCCCGCCTCCGGTCTGTGGCGTAGCGCCTTCTTGCCATCTTATAAAGGGCCAGGGGAAACTATATCGTTTTTGGTCTTCGTTCTCCACTTGCAATGAAACAGGGAAAAAGGCCCAGCTAATCTTATCCGCACCAAAGTAATTACGTACATTCCCTGAAACCGGAAATACGCCGTGGTAAGAGGTATCTGGGTTATCCGTCTGTTGTGCGAAATATACGGGAAATATGTTAAAGCGCTGGCTCTTGACCTTCCCATCATACCACGTCTTATCAAAGGTCATCAGGCTAAAAACATCCCAGCGCAAATTATGCTCTTCGTAATAATAATTCCACAAGGGGTACAAATAGTGCGCTTCCTGTCCTCCAACGGCCGGGTTATCAAAAATGGCTGTACCGGGACGTAATGCGCGTATCCCTTTTTGTTGCTCCAGAAAGGGTCCTGCCATCTGCAGGCGTTTCCAATCCCCTGTCTGGTCATCTGTTTCAAGGACACGTACCGGCCATCCGTTGTCCCATTCCGCATAGCTAATACTATTCCCTGGAATAAATAGGGTAAAAATACCTATTAAAATTCCTTTACAAAAAAGGGTCTTCAGGGATTTCTTATGGGTCAAAATAATATTAAAGGCTTCAGGCTATCAGTATTTTATAAATTTTAGAAGTCTATTTGTGCCAAACAAGAGGTCTTCTCAATACCGCTTCAAGCGTCGCCGATCCATAGACAATTTCTTCTCTGCCCAGCGTCCCAATTGTGCGAAGGGGAAGCCGATCAAGAAGTATATACCGGCAACCAATATTCCAATCCCAAAATAGTCATAGTAAACGGCAGCCAACTGCGTATACGCATAGGTTAAATCAACAATCGTAATTACTGAAACCAGCGCGGAGTCTTTTAGGAGTGAAATAAAATCATTCGTAATGGGTGGAATCACCGTACGCACGGCTTGCGGAAGCACAACAAATCGTAAGCTCTGCCAGTGGGTCATCCCTAAAGCTCGTGCTGCTTCCATCTGCCCTTGCGGTACAGATCTAATGCCGGCTCTGTAATTTTCTGCCTCAAAGGCCGCGTAATTAAGGCCCAATCCCAAGATACCCGCGACAAAGGAGTCTAGCTTGATTCCGATCGCCGGCAGCCCGTAAAAGATAAAGTAAAGTTGTATCAACAGGGGTGTCCCGCGAATAATCTCTATATAAATGTAGGCAATCCCGCTAAATATCTTGTGACCATAAATCCGCACAATTGCCAAAAAGAGTCCAAAAAACATCGCAAATATCATCGATATCACAGACAACTTAATCGTCATCCACGCACCTTTTCCCAATACAGGCAAAAAGCTCAAATAGCGTTTCTTTAGATCTTTCTCCACCAAATTGTAGCGGACCATTTCTTTAAACGCTTCATAAGCCGTGGGCTCTGTATCAGAAACACTATAATCTTCCAGATAATTCGCCATCATGGGGTTCCACATATTCCACCGCTCATAGATTTCGCGCAATTTACCTGTTTCTATCAAACGCGCAATCGCTGCGTTCACTTCTGCCAAGAGTTCCGTATTTTTTTTATTAATAGCAACGCCGTACACTAACCGGCCAATCGGTTCGGGCAGTATGCGAACTCCTTTCATTGGCTCCGCATAATAAAGTGCAATCGGGGCATCAAACAACACCGCATCAATTCGACCATAGATCAAGTCATACAGAAGGCTCATTTCATAATCATACTGCTTGATTTCGATACCTTGCTCTTCTTTTAAAATATTTACCGCACCTGTATTGCGCAGGGCGCCAACAACTTTTCCTTTACAGTCATTTAAATCATTTATCTCCTCTTCACCGTCCAAAACGACTAGCTGCAAATACGTCACATAATAGGGCGTTGAAAAATTAACCACCTCTTCACGCGCTGACGTAATCTCTTGCGCATCAACGACCGCATCGTAAAGCCCTCTTTGCAAGCCCGGAATTAACCCGTTCCATTGCACTTCCGTAAACACGGCTTCTTTACCCAATTCTTTCGCGATTGCATTGGCAAGATCCCATTCCACGCCATTCACTTTATCATGATCAGCGGCATCTCTAAAAACACTTGGTGCCCCGTTTTCCGCATCTCCCGCCCAGCGAAATAGCATAGGATCCGCGGCAATCTCTGCCCCAAAAGCACTCATCACTGAGACCACCAAACAAAAGAATATATAAAAGTACTTCTTCATATTACAGATACTTCTTCAGGAATCGCCTGGTACGCTCGTCTTGGGGCGAAACAAATATTTCGTCTTCATCAGATATTTCAACAATTTCCCCGTCTTCCATATAAATAATGTAGTCGGACGCGTCTTGCGCAAAGGCCATTTCATGGGTAACAACTATCTGTGTCATCCCTTCTTCGTCAATCGCCCGCATTACCTGTAGCACTTCTTCCACTAATTCAGGGTCAAGGGAGGACGTTGGCTCATCATACAGCATCACTTTAGGCATCATCGCCAATGCTCTCGCGATCGCCGCTCGCTGTTGCTGCCCGCCGGACAAGCTATAGGGATACCGGCTCGCAAAGTTCTTCAGGCCTACTTTTTCCAGCAAACGAATCGCGTTATCCACAGCAACTGCTTTTGTCTGCTTTTTAACAACCATCGGAGACAATATAATATTCTCCAATATCGTCATATGGGGAAATAAATTTAGCCCCTGAAAGACCATTCCCACTTGTTCCCTCAAATCATGCGCGGTGTTGTGAAAGGTGCTACTTAATCGGTCATATTGCTTATCCCGCTGCAGCGTTAACCCCGCTATCGAAATGCGCCCGGAATCCATCACTTCCAGGCAATTCAAACAACGTAAAAAGGTAGACTTGCCGCATCCCGATGGGCCGATGATAGAGACCAGGTCCCCTTCTTCCACATCAACGCTTACCCGATTGAGCACCAAGTCGTCGTCATAACTTTTACATAAATCTTTAACGGATATGAGCGGTTGTTCCTTGTGCGCCATTATCGGATTTTTGGTATATATTTAACTCAACGCTATGTGTGGACCATAAAATATCTTTTTCTAGAAGATCTTTCCCTGCTAGGCTTTACCTACCAAACGTACTTCGTGTCTGTTGCTTTGTGATCGGTACTTCATCAGACCACTCAATCACACCCGTTTGTATGTTTGTCAAAATCAAGTTAAATTTATACGACTTGCGTAACACTTTGCTGTTACGTTCTACATAGGATACAATAGAACCAGTCACCATATACTCCGCACCATACTGCTTGCCGATGTCAGCTTTGTTATTAGGATCAACCATACCGCTGTAGTTTTGGTACTCAAGCTCTTCCTTTTGATCCGCACGGGTTACTTTATCCGTAAAACGGAACTTCCCGGAGCGTATTAGCTGCGTGCGAATAGTATCGGTAATAGACTCTGTGTCAATGTGCTGATCTGTCTTATTACGTATACGGTCAACCACCACCAACGGTCTGCGGTCTTGCGTGATCGCTACCGTAGCGGGTGAAATAAGCATCGAGTCCACCATGTCATTAGCGACAAAGTTCACGTCAGAAAAACTAAAATCCGTCGTTAACGGCGTCGCGCTCACCGGCTCCGCGTAATCAACTTTTGTTGTCTTACAGCCCGTAAGCCCTATGAAAACCATCCCTGCTATCGCAATCCATATTTGTTTTTTCATATTATCTTTATACTAGTTTAATTTTTTACGAATAGAAACACGAAAAGATTGTGCCTGCGTTGTCTTGGGAACAACCGTCACCGTCTTGAAAACTTTTCCGTCCATAGGCAAGGGTGACCACCCAAGCGCTTGGCCTTCTAGCTCTTTGCCAGACGCGTCAAACCAAGATGCTCGGTATTCTAAAAGAACTGGCTTTCGGTTAGACCCCATTAGCCCAACTTGCACTTGCCTTATCCCGCCAACCGTAGCACCGTTAACCGATACAACTTGAAAACCGTATTTAGAGGAAAGATTACCGTTAATAGTAACCGCTAAATTGCCTTTCGCGGGAAAAGAACCTTCAATCGCGACACCTGATATATAGCCCAACTCCTGTACGCTTACGCCATTATACGTCTTTAATCCTCTGTCTAAAGTACACCCGTTAGCGAGAAAAAGTGTGGCTATCAAAATAAGCGAAAGTTGTATGTGTCTCATAATATTTTCTACAAAAATGAAAGATATCAGAAAAGTTTGCTTATTTCTTCTCTTTTAATCAAGCTTTTTCCCATGCTTGTCGAAAGAATCGATCATTTTGATACACAAGAGCTTTTCAATCGTTTCGCTCATCGTAACTATGCCTTTTTCTTGGATAGTGGTAGGGGCTATGGTGACTTGGGTAAATTCTCGTTCATCGGGTGCGATCCTTTTCTCGTATTTAAGTCAAAAGGCAATAAACTTTCAATCACCACGACTGGGGATTCCGCTTCGCCTAACACTTCCAATGGCGCTCCTTTAGATACGCTACGTCTTCTGCTGCGTGAATATGCCGTTATCAACGAAAGCGACTTTCCTTTTATCGGTGGCGCTGTCGGCTTCTTCGGCTACGAGCTTTGCCATCAATTAGAAAAATTACCGCATACAACAACAGATGATCGCAACATAGAGGATCTACAGCTCGGTTTTTATGATGGTATCATTGCCATCGATCATGTCAAAAATGAGGCCTACGCCATCACACTTGGTCTCTCTATGCCCGCAGAAGAGCGTATGGCAGAGCTCTTAGCTATTGTAAATGAGGATATTGTGCTTCCACTTCCTAGCTTAAGCAAGCAAGCCGACTTTCAACCGGACATGTCCCAATTTGAGGCTAGCTTGTCTCCCGCCGAACACCACAGCGCCGTCAATAAGATCAAGGACTATATCGCCGCTGGAGATGCCTACGAGGTCAACTTAACCCTGCGTTTTGAGTGCGCTTTGCTCGATAATCCGATTAATATCTACAATCACCTGCGTCAAATAAACCCGGCTCCGTTTAGCGCTTTCCTTGGCTTTGATGATCTTCAGGTTCTCTCCGCTTCTCCGGAGCTTTTTCTTAAAAAACAGAGCCAATACATCGAAACGCGGCCGATTAAGGGCACTCGCCCACGGGGCAAGAATGAGGCCGAGGATCTCCGTCTGCGCGAGGAGCTCCTCCAAAGCGAAAAGGACAAAGCTGAGCTCCTCATGATTGTAGACTTGGCCAGAAACGACCTCGGGCGTGTCTGCGAGTATGGCTCCGTTAAGGAAGAAAACGTCTTTGCCGTCAGTGCCTTTCCTTCCGTATTCCATTTAGATGCAACCATCAGCGGCACGCTCCGTCCAAGGTTAGATATAGTAGACGCGCTCAAAGCAGCTTTCCCTGGTGGCTCCATCACCGGCGCTCCTAAAATCAGATCCATGGAAATCATAGATGAAATAGAGCCCACCCAGCGCGACATCTACACAGGCGCGATCGGCTACATCGGCTTTGATGGAAACGCTTGCCTAAACATCGCCATACGCACCATCATCTGCAAAAACGAAAAGGCTTATTTTCACGTCGGCGGTGCCATCGTATGGGACTCCTCTCCAGAGGACGAATACCAAGAAGCCCTCCACAAGGGTCGCCTGCTCGCCAAAGCCCTCCAATACACACAACAGGAAGATGCTTGCCTCGTCCGATAAAAACCTGGGCTTATTCGAAACGCTTAAGGTCACAAACAGCAAACCCGTATTCTTCCAAGAGCACTGGGATCGCTTCGCACACAGCTGCTCAACCCTTGGCCTACACTGCCCGCTTAGCTACTCAGAACTAGAAGCGCAATGCACACAAAATCTCCCCACAGAGGGCTTCCTCAAGTACACCCTTCTAAACAACAAACTAACAATCGAAACCGGCCCCCCTCGCTACACACCCGCAGACTTCAAACGCGGCTTCCGCCTAACGTTTTCAAACACCCCACGCCCCACAACTGATCGGCTCTACAAATTTAAAACCACCTGCTACGACTTCACCGAACGCCACAAAGCCCAACAGGCCGGCTTTGACGATTGCATCTTCCTCACCCCCGAAGGTTACATCACCGAAACCAGCATAGCCAACATCTTCTTCCGTATCGGCAAAACCCTCTACACCCCTTCCCTAGACTGCCCCATCCTCCCCGGCATCATCCGTGCGAAAATCATAGAAAGGGAAGAAAATGTCGTGGAAGGTCTTTTCAAAAGGGAAATACTTCTCGATGCAGACGAAATCTTCTTAACGAATTCGTTAATGGGGGCGATGGAGGTTAGGGAGGTTAAATCAGTCATATAACTTCCTGTGGAGGCTCACTTTCCTCGGCAATAATGTCATCTTCAATCAATACTTTTTTTAAGTGGTAAAACTCATACCAAGGAGACCCCCTCGAAGACTTTTCTTTACTCACATTCTCCGCAAAATTACACCAAAGCGCATTATGGTCCTCAACGCTTAACTCTTTCGATCGCTGATACAACTTTACAAGAAGCATATCTATATTCCCAGTAGAATATACATGGTCATCAAAGCCAACAATAACTGCTCTTACGTCTTCTGCGTCAAGCAATTCTATATATGGAAATAAACACTTATTCCCATTACTACGAATACTCTCCCATGATGTTGATTCCTTCATTAACTCTATCACCAAGCTCTTAAATCCTACCCAAACAACAATTGATAAAACTTCTATCCGTTCTTTATATTCAAAGCTCTTCACCCTAGCGCTCAAAGCATCCTTAATCTCAGGCACCCCGGAATCAGAATATTCAACCCCTTCAAAACAACGTATCATCTCCTCTGCCGAAAGCTTCTTTATGCGGTCACAAATAAGAATTTTCACCGATCCTTCCAATCCTTCGTATGATTTTGGATAAAGATTAAAAAACGCAAAGACATGCTTAAACCAAAATCGCTCAGCATCCATCAAAAGCAGACACAATTTTTCTTTAATAGTAACCCGAAGAATATCAGGCTTTTTGCCTTCAATAGCCTTCAGTACAATCAGTATCCTTTTAAGTTTTGTGTTCTCCAACTCCAAATCACTCTTAAAAAGCGTTTTTAAAATTACTATACATAAATTTCGAAATACAGAATCCTTGGCACGTCCTAATCGGTGGTTAGATTTTAAAAGTTCGATTGCGCTTTCTTCATCATCCGGAAGTTTTTCGATATCATTTAAAATTTTTTCTATTAACATCTTGCCCTGAACAGGTTCCAATATTAGCAAATATTTACAAGCGGCTACCATATGCGCTCGAACATTTTCGGGAGTAACCTTAAAATGTTCCCCTTCGTTTTGAAACGTAGGGTGAACACAAATATTTCTGTCATCCTTTAACCGCTCCAAATACGTTCGCTCCAGCGGGGTTATTATTTCCAATTTGTCACAGGCATCCGTCAGCAACTCGTTTTCAAACTTCTGCATGCTCATTTTATCAGTTATTTTAATCTGATCCAACTCTTTAGCCAATTTTTGCGCGCGCTCATCCCCGCTATCACTCAATTCTTTAATTTTCTCCATGATATCAATGCACACCGCAACCCAAGTTGTTGTTAAAGCTGCTCGGTAGGCTCCTGCACGATAAGCAGTAATTGCTTCACACATATATTCTTTAGAAAATGAACTTCTAATTCGTCCTGCCAATTCATCTAAATCAGTAAGATGGTACATCGATCTATCTCCTTATGTTTATTTCCGAGCAACTCACGTTTTCTCAATATCCATACCATGCTCGTCCAAACCAATGTAATACGATTTTGCTCAGAAATCAAATAACGCAACTAGATTCAAGCCCACGAAGTTGAATCGATACTGTTTGCAGTAGTTTGCATATTCCCCAATCCACCAATTGGACATCACACACCCCAAAACTACCTACCCTTAAACCCGTTACTTATTTCACTTGACTTTTCCCATTCGGCTAGGGTATAATCCTTTATTGCCAAAAAATGCTTGCAGCATGTCCCAATAAAGGATTATACCCTAGCCGAATTTTTAAAAAAAACTTAAAGCATTAAAACGCCACATCCGTTTTCCCAAAAGAAAGCTATTTTTGTTTTCGTTACTAACACAACATCCGTGCACAAAAAAAGCCGTTTCGATAAAAAACTGCTTTTTAAAATTGGGTGCAGGGCTCGGATTTGAACCGGGGACCTTCAGGTTATGAGCCTGACGAGCTACCAGGCTGCTCCACCCTGCATCAACTTGATTGAGACAATCTCGGCTAGAGAAGCAAGAAAATCATAACCTTCTTTAAATAAGCAACTTAAAACGAAACATTGTTTTCCGTTTTTGCTTGAAATATATACAAAAGGTATGCATGTATTTATATATGATGACCTTTTATATATGAACGACTTGAAAGACAAAATCTTAAAGTATATTAAAAAAAGAAAAATCGTCAGGAGAAGGGATCTCAAGGAAATTGGCGCGCCTCCTTACTACCTCAATCTATTGGAAAGCGAAGGAAAGGTGCAAAAACTGGGTCGTGGGCTCTATTGCTCCAATGATTACGAATTTGATGAAAAACAGAGTTATATAGAAATCTGCAAACGAGTCCCGCATGGCGTAATTTGCCTTCTTTCCGCTCTCACTTTTTACGAAATCACGACACAGAACCCTTACCAGATCTGGGTTGCCGTAGATCGTAAGGCGAAACCCCCTAAACTCGATTACCCACCTATTCGCGCTTTTCAATTCTCGGGAAAAGCCTTTACTGAAGGGGTTGAGAAAATCAAAAGACAGGGTACGGAAATCAAAGTATACTGCCCGGCTAAAACGGTTGCCGACTGTTTTAAATATAGAAACAAAATCGGGATAGATGTCGCCATTGAAGCTCTCCGGGATACTTGGCGACGGAAGCTGCTTACCTTAAAGGAACTCAATTATTACGCCAAGATATGCCGCGTCCAAAAGGTAATGAAGCCTTATGTTGAGTCATTGATTTAACCGCCAACGTTTGATGAAAAACCTACCCCTATCTATACTGAACAAACTTCGAAATATAGCAAAAAACAGAGGAGAGGATTCCGAAACACTGCTATATAGATATGTTGTCGAAAGATTTCTATACCGTTTGAGCATTTCAGAATACAAGGATAAGTTTTTCCTAAAAGGTGCCTTCCTCTTTACGATCTGGGATAACGAGCCTCATAGACCCACCCGCGATATCGATTTTTCGGGAAACATACCTAATCAAATCGAAACATTGAAAGAGATACTTAAAAATATTTGTGCTATCCCGTATCCCGAGGATGGTCTGGCTTTTGACCTCGATTCTACAGAAGGCGAGATCATCAGAGAAGGTCAAAGTTATGGTGGCGTACGACTAAAGCAAATTGTCTCACTGAATTCTTTTCTTACTCCAGTGATAAATGCTTTGAAAAAAGCTTGATGAACAATTAATAAGGCCTACCCCATAAAAAAATCGTTTTAGTAAAAAACGATCTTAAAAATTGGGTGCAGGGCCCGGATTTGAACCGGGGACCTTCAGGTTATGAGCCTGACGAGCTACCAGGCTGCTCCACCCTGCATCAACTTGATTGAGTCAGTATAGTAGGATCACCTCATCTTTTTTGCAAGCTTTTTTATTAAAAAAATTAACTTTTCAAAAACCTTCGCCCTAATAACGCCCCAGAACATAGCTGTCCTATCTCCTCTCACCTCAAAAAGTAAACAAAAGAGCACTCCTTTCCTTATTAAAGTTTAGTCCATTAACCTTTAATAAGGAATCGACTGTTTGTTCCAGGTGGAACAAACTCCCTCCATTAAAGCGAACTTATACTGAAGAATTTCCGACAAAATAACGAATTTAAACCGCACTCCGGAACGCCACTTATGTCGAAATTAAATCACAAAAAAAGATGACTAAACCAAGGAAATAGCGAGATTATTCATAACCGGAAACCCACCCAATTTTCCCACTATAATTACAACCGTAATGCCGGATCAAACGAAAGCTTTTCGCTCCCGGCATCAAAACAGCCTTCAGGGTCAATATAGGCAGCAAACGCGATCATACCGGCGTTATCTCCCGTATGCTGCGGTTTGGCAATAAAGGGCTTTGCCTGCCTCTCCCTAGCAATTTCAGAAAAGCGTTCCCGCAACACCTTATTATTCGCTACACCACCGGAAAGGCCTGCGCTCGCATACTTCTTTTCACTCAAGAACCATTCCAGCTTCCAGCAGAGCTGATCCATAACTGCCGCCTGGTAGCTGGCACACAGATCGTTTAAATTCCCAGAAAGCTCATTATCACTCATCTTTTCAAGGACATAACGCAGGCTCGTCTTGAGCCCGGAAAAGCTAAAGCGGCCGTCCTTGCTCTTTCCTAAAGCCCTCGGGAAGTCAAAGGCTTCTCTATTGCCGTTTTTCGCCTTTTTCTCAATAAGCGCCCCTCCAGGGTACGGCATACCGAGGAGTTTAGCCCCTTTATCTAAAGCTTCTCCCGCCGCATCATCAATTGTTTCCGCTAAAATAGTGATCTCGCCGTTCTCACACAGCTCAAAGATAATTGTATTGCCGCCTGAAACGATCATGCCTAAATGAGGCAAAAGGGCTTTGTATTCGGCCATAAAAGCCTCAGGGTCGGCCTCAAACAGCTCAATAAAGGGCGAAAAGGCGTGTCCCCTCAAATGGTTTACTCCAACAACCGGCACTCCCCATGCCAATGATAATGCCCTTGCCATTGCGATTCCGAGCGCCAAACACCCAGCTAGCCCTGGTCCATACGTAACAGCAATCTTATCGACTCTTGCATCCCCATCAGACAGCACCTTCAATGGTGATTCCATTAGGCGAGGCAGGTTATTAAGATGCTCACGAGATGCAAGCGCGGGCACAACGCCGCCATACTCACTATGCAGGGCAAGTTGGCTATGTATCCATTCCCCTAAAAACCCCTTAGCCGGGTCCAGTAAAGCAAGCGCAGACTCGTCGCACGAACTCTCAATCGCCAAAATCATTGCCGGTAATCATCCAATAATTCACCTTTTAAAGCAATTTTTTAATTCAAACCACCCCCACCCCAGCCCCAAGGCCACTAAACTTGATTCTTGTTCTTTTCCCATTTTACTGAAATAGTATTCTCCAATATTAATCAATTTATTACATATGGCAGAAGTCCCTCAAAACCTGAAATACACTAAGGAACACGAATGGGTGGAGCTTACAGGCGGCAAACAAGCAACCATAGGCATTACCCACCACGCGCAGGAGGCCTTGGGCGACATCACTTTTATAGAACTGCCCTCCATTGGGAAGCATTTCAAAAAGGGCGAGATCTTCGGGGTCGTAGAATCCGTCAAAGCTGCTTCAGACCTATACATGCCCGTAGGCGGAACGGTCGTTGAAGTAAATAAATCCCTCGAAACCGGCCCAGAGCAGGTAAACTCCTCCCCTTACGCCAATGGCTGGATGCTCAAAATCGAAGCAGATAATGAGGCCGAAATCAATGAGCTCCTGTCAGCTAAAGATTACGCAGCGATCATCTAACGCACGCGAGTCGCGCACTGCAGCAAGTATTTACTAACGTTTTTTTCTTTTTGACAAATCAACATTCCAGCACAATGATGTCGTCCATGGACAATAAAAAATTGATCAGTAAGGGTGGTATCTTTTTTGACTTATTGCTTACCGCTGCTTTCTTCGTATTCATGACAACGGTCTGCATTCCCCACGTGCCCGCCCAAACAGAGACTATGCGGCTTATTTTTGGGATCTACGGATCCACTTGTCTCACCGGTGTATTTTGGCTTGCCCTCCAACTATTCCGTGTCACCCGAGTAGACTACGCACGCAGTCGCAAAAACAAGAGTTAAAACAATCTTTAGATTTTAAACAAAAAAAGCCAGCTTATGCCTTAAGTTGGCTTTTTTTTACAATACTTACTCTTCCTCTACAACTCGAGCTCGTTTCCGCTCTATCCGGCGACCAACCAACATAGCCCCCTCATAAAGCAAATAGAGCGGCACAGCCAGTAGCATCAGGCTAAAAGGATCGCTACTTGGGGTGATTAACCCCGCAGCAACCAACACGATCACAATCATATGCCGCCTTATCCGCCTCAATTTATCCGTTGAAAGGATCCCTAATTGAATGAGTAACAAGAGCGCAAGCGGAAACTCGAAACAAAAACCCACGCCGAGCGTCATCCAGACTACCATACTATAGTATGTTGACGCTGACCAAATAAGTTGAAAACCAACAATTTCATTTAAGTGTATCGCAACAGCCAGCGATGCCGGTATAATATAAAAATAGCTAAAACCAGCTCCTACTAGAAATAAACAAATAATAGCGATACTTCCAGGAACGATGAGCGATTTCTCCTCTCGCCGCAACCCAGGGTTAATGTATTTAGCAATAAAATAGAGCATTACAGGCAGTGAAATGGTCAGCCCGCCCAGAAGGCATATTTGGATAATAACGGAAAAAATACCCATTGGACTGGTCGTCACAAGCCCCTGCAGTAGGGGCGTACCTCCGGTACCTATCGCTTTGTTAAGCGGGTACAATAACAATTTTGCAAAATAGGGAAAAAACGAACCTACGATAACACACCCTACAATGAAGGCTAAGCAACAACGAACAATCAGCCAGCGAAGTTCCTCAAGATGATCCAGTATGGACATCGCCTTCCCTTGAGGGACATTTTCAACCTCATTTAACTCATCTTCTCTTGGATACTGTAGTGAATTATTCATGTTCTCGATTGACACTAGGGTCTAAAGTTACTTTGATAATTTAATTATTTTTGGACCCCCCATATTAACTATTCAAAGACTATACTGGAAAATAAAGTATGCCAGCTAAAACAAATAAAAAGAGACCTACCCCAAAAAAAGTAGCGCCTAGAGCAAAGACAAAACGGAATGCCAAGCATATTTATGCATTTGGCAAGAAAACAGACGGTAATGCTACCATGAAGGCATTACTTGGAGGCAAAGGCGCGAATTTAGCGGAAATGGCCTTGATCAAACTTCCCGTTCCCCCAGGATTTACGATCACAACGGAGGTATGCAGTTACTACACCCAAAACAAATCTCAATTCCCTGCCGGTTTTCAAGCCGAATTAAAAAAATCCTTAACTGACATAGAAAAACAGCAAGGTAAAAAATTTGGAGACGCAAAAGATCCATTATTATTTTCAGTCCGTTCCGGCGCAAGAGATTCCATGCCGGGCATGATGGACACTATTTTGAACTTAGGCTTAAATGATAAGACAGTAATAGGGCTCGCTAAAATCACAGACAACCCAAGATTTGCGTACGATTGCTATCGCCGCTTTATACAAATGTACGGCGATGTTGTCATGGGCGTGCAGCCTCGAAATGAAGACGAGCATGAACCATTCGATGAAATCATGACGGCTCTCAAAGAAGAGAAAAAAATCAAAAACGACCATGAGTTGACTCCCGAAGACCTACAGGAGCTCATCAAGCGCTTCAAGGCACTCATTAAGCAACGCACTAAAAAAAGCTTCCCGCAAGATGTTCATGAACAATTAATTGGAGCAATTGCTGCCGTATTTGGCTCATGGAACAACGAGCGTGCCTTTATCTACCGCCAAAAATACAGTATTCCACATGCGTGGGGCACTGCTGTAAACGTACAAACGATGGTTTTCGGCAATATGGGCAATGATAGCGCAACCGGTGTTGCTTTCACTCGCGATCCCGCTAATGGCGAAAATATCTTTTACGGCGAATACTTAATCAACGCCCAAGGCGAAGACGTTGTCGCTGGCGTGCGTACACCAAAGCCAATTGAAGAACTAAAGCAAGACATGCCACATGCCCATAAAGAGCTAGAAAAAGTTCGTAAGACCTTGGAAAAGCACTTTAAAGACATGCAGGATTTCGAATTTACCATTGAGCGTGATCATCTTTATATTTTGCAAACAAGAAATGGTAAGCGTACCGGCTTGGCGGCCGTTCGGATTGCCGTTGAGATGGTAACTGAGCGTTTAATCAATTCAAAAGCTGCCATTAAACGGATACCTGCTGAATCCATTGCTTCTCTGCTTGTTCCTGTTTTCGATGAAAAAACAAGAAAGAGTGCTAATTGCATTGGTACCGGCTTACCTGCTGGCCCTGGAGCTGCTACGGGTAAAATTGTATTCTCTGCGAGTGCTGCAGAGCGCCTGGCTCGCGATGGCGTAAAAGTAATCCTATGCCGCCATGAGACATCTCCCGAAGACATTCGCGGCATGCTTGCGGCTGAAGGCATATTGACATCTCGAGGTGGCGTAAGCTCTCACGCAGCTCTTGTAGCTCGCCAGATGGGTACAGTTTGCGTTTGTGGAGCCCATGATATTTCAATCAATTACCAAAAGCGCACCCTATCAACTCAAGGCATTACCTTACGAGAAGGAGACGATATATCTATTGATGGCACAACAGGTGAAGTGTTTGCAGGGCACCTGGAAACCGCACCCTCTGAAGTAACTCAAGTCTTGGCAGGAAATCTTAAACCGCAAAAGAGCCAAACATACCAGTACTTCAAGCAAATCATGGACTGGTCTGACAAATTCCGTAAAATGAGCATACGTACAAATGCTGATACTCCAGAACAAAGTACAATGGCTGTGGCTCTCGGAGCTGAGGGGATAGGCCTTTGTCGTACGGAACATATGTTCTTTGATGGCGAGCGAATTAACTTTATGCGCGAAATGATTCTTGCGAGAGATGAGTTTGAACGCCGCAATGCGTTAAAGAAACTGCTTCCTTTGCAGCGCAATGATTTTGTCGGCATTCTTAAAGCTATGAAAGGTCGTCCGGTCACAATCCGCCTACTAGATCCTCCCTTACACGAATTCTTACCACAAGACGATGCTTCAAGACGAAGGATTGCTGACAGCCTTGGCGTTACCGCAGATCTTATTTCTGATCGCATTAAAGGCCTACATGAACAAAATCCGATGTTGGGCCATAGGGGCTGTCGTTTGGGCATCAGCTATCCCGAAATCACTGAAATGCAAGTTCGTGCAATCTTTGAAGCGGCCGCTCTCGTACAAAAAGGCAAAAAAAGCGCCACTGTTGATGTTGAAATCATGGTGCCTCTCGTAGGCTATGCGGATGAACTCAAGCACCAAGCCAAATTGATTCATCGTGTTGCTGAAGAAGTGATGAAGAGTAAAAAGGTGAAAATTAAATATATTGTTGGCACGATGATTGAACTACCCCGTGCTGCGCTACGTGCGGATCAAATAGCCGAACATGCTGAATTCTTTAGCTTTGGAACAAATGACCTGACACAAACCACCCTGGGGATGAGTCGTGATGACTCAGGTTCCTTCCTACCCCATTACAAAGAATTGGACATCATTGGACAAAATCCGTTTGCAACAATCGATAAAGATGGTGTTGGCCAGTTAGTTGAGATGGCGGTTGAGCGTGGCCGTAAACAGCGGAAGAACATTAAACTTGGTATCTGTGGAGAACACGGAGGAGATCCAGATTCTATTCAATTCTTCTATAAATCCGGCTTGAATTACGTAAGTTGCTCACCTCCAAGAGTTCCAGTAGCTCGTCTTGCAGCCGCACAAGCAGCCCTTGCTAGTTAATGATTAAGAATTACATGGGGAACTTTACTTCTTCAATCACCTCGAAGCCTTCCGGTAATTTACTGGAAGGCTTTCCCCTTTTATGAAAGAAACCTCACCTACAGAAATCCCTCAAGAGCGCGCACTCCTTGTTGGCATTGAATGCTTAATGGAAAAATCGCTTTTTTCAGATACAAAAGAACTGTTATTAGAATTAGAAGAATTGGTGAGCAATCTGGATATCGTCGTCCAAGATAAGATAATTGCCAAAATACAGAAGCCGCACGCCAATCTTTTCCTAGGTTCAGGCAAAGCGGAGGAAATCATCGAACTTGCGAAAGAACTTAATTGTTCTATGATTATCTTCGATAACAAGCTTTCTCCCGTACAACAACGCAATTGGGAAAAGCTTAGCGGATTGACGGTCATTGATCGACACGAAGTCATCTTAGAGATTTTTGCCCAACGAGCTCAAACCAAAGAAGCCGTCCTTCAAGTGGAATTAGCCCAAATGGAGTATGCATTGCCTCGCCTTAAACGTGCCTGGACACACCTAAGCCGTCAACGAGGTGGTGGCGCAGCCCAACGCGATGTTGGTGAAAAGCAAATTGAACTCGACAAGCGGATGATACGAGATCGCATTTCTCAATTAAAAAAAGATTTGCGAGACGTTATTCAGCACAGGCAAACACAGCGCAAGAAAAGAATGCGAATCCCCTTCCCAAGCGCAGCCATTGTGGGTTACACGAATGCTGGAAAATCTTCGCTCCTTAATTTACTGACTCAGTCTAAAATTTTGGCTGAAGACAAGTTATTTGCCACGCTTGATCCAACTACGCGGAGACTACAACTACCTTCCGGCCAAATTCTACTATTAACCGATACCGTAGGTTTCATCAGAAACCTGCCTCATGGATTAGTCGATGCCTTTAAAGCAACATTAGAAGAAGCTTTGGTTGCAGATTTTTTGATGATCGTTGTGGATGCTTCTAATCCAAGTTTTGAGCAGCACCTTAAAACAACACACAAAGTCCTTGAGGAACTTCACGCAAAAGATAAGCCAATGCTAATTGTCTTCAATAAGATCGATTTATTAGAAGATGATCTTTCGTTAAAAACGATTAAGGCAACCTACCCCAAGGCTTGCTTTATGAGTGTCAAAACAACTGAAGGCGTGGAACAATTGCTTTCCATGATGGAGATCCAGTTAGAAAAACAAATTCGGGTCATGAAGCTTTTAATCCCTCACAATCGGTATGACATTATTCACGAACTCCACCAAATGGGAGGAATAAAAAAAGAAGAACCCCTTGATGAAGGGGTCTTCGTGATAGGGAACATCCCTGAAAAACTAGTATCTCTCGTTAAAGAGTTTGAGATTTAAAACCTTACTGAAGAAGTCTTAGAATGCTCAAAAGTGGCGTAATGTTTGCGACACATCGGGCTTTTGTTCGTGTGCGCAGGGCTTATTAATCGGCACTTCCGGCTCTACACTGTTCGGCTTGATAAGGCCTTTACTTAACATATATTGCTCCACTTCTTCGCCACTAATGTCCGGTAACATAACACCCTCAACAATCACACAAGGTGACAAGTTTTGCCCAGATTTCTGAACCATCTCCATGTAATAATTCGGATTATTAATAATATCCTTATCCTCGTATTGCAGGCCATATTTTTTAAAGATAGCCCTTACGCCATTACTCCATCCACAGGAAGGTTTTAAATATGCAATAATTTCCATAGTACTACAAGATAGTCCAAGTTTACTGAATTGGCAACTCCGGAAAGAGGGAATTATAAGAACCTTCTTATCCTTGCAATAACCGTATACACACACTCAGCAAGAATCGCAAAAAATCGATTTTTTTCGTACAACTTGTACCATTTTCGGTATTTAGGCTGTTCGGACAAGACTTTTAGGACCGCATGGGCTCCCGTATAAAGGTTATTATTTTCATCAAGCAAGTGAATCTTATGCCTGAGCGCCTTCGCCTCTATAGGGATCCCTAAAGCACTAGCCTGATTGATGGGTATATAATCGATGGACACATTTTTAGATGCCACCGATTCCTGCACTTGCTCTTTTATATAACATACTCCACGTTGGCAAAATTTACAGTCACTATCGTAAATCAACTTAAAATGCCTTGATTTCGCAGAATATGTGGAGCCAGGTTGTTCATTATTCTCCATAAAAATACAATAAGATTACCTAAAACCAATATACCCCGAAAAGAGACGTCCCTCAAGCAAACAAGCTGAATATCAATCACATCGAATTGCCTGCTATCCAACTACACGTCCAAGCAGCCTGAAAATTAAAGCCGCCGGTAATACCATCAATATCGAGAACCTCCCCAGCCAAGAAAAGCCCCGGGCAAATCTTGCTCTCCATCGTCTTAAAATTCACCTCTTTCAATGCGATGCCCCCGCAGGTAACAAACTCATCTTTGTTTGTGCTTTTTCCAACAACGGAATACGTGGCCTCAGTCAACACACTTACTAAAGATTCGAAGGCTTGCTGCGAGACTTTTTCCCATGGCTTGTCATCTGGGATCTGGGCAGCTTGTACCATTTTCTCCCAAAACCGTTTAGGTATTTCGAGGATGGGATGTTTTGACACTTGTTTTTTCTTAAACTCAGCCTTTGCATCTAGCATAGCTTGTGTCAGTTGCTCCTTACTATATTGGGCAAGGAAATTTATTTTTAGCTCGAATTCGTAATTTTTATCATAAAGAATTCTCGCTCCCCAGGCTGACAATTTAAGCACTGCCGGGCCACTCATCCCCCAATGCGTTATCAACAAAGGGCCTTTTGCCTTAAGCGGTGTACCTGGAACAGAAACAATTGCGTCCGGAAAGGAGATGCCGGCTAAACCCTCAATACGGGGATCCTTAATATTAAAAGTAAACAGTGAGGGTACAGGCTCATTAATCGTGTGGCCAAGCGATTGGGCTAACTGGAAGCCGCTGGCTGACTGCCCCCCTCCGGTAGCCAAAAGAATTTTATCCGCCAACAATACTTCGCCAGTCGATAATACAACATGGAAAGCCCCCGTCTCCAAAACTTCAATGGTGTTAACCGCGATTTTGGTTAAAATTTTTATGCCTAGCCGTTTCGATAACGCCATGAAACAATCTATGATTGTTTGAGAGTCATCCGTTACTGGAAACATCCGGCCATCTGCCTCTGTCTTCAAAACGACTCCTTGAGCATCCAGCCACTTAATCATATCTCTGGGTTGAAAGCGATTAAAGGGCCCAAGTAATTCTTTACGCCCACGGGGGTAATTCTCGACTAACACCTTAGGATCAAAGCAGTTATGCGTTACATTACATCTACCCCCACCTGATATACTCACTTTTGTTAAGAGCCTGGGAGATTTTTCAATGATCGTTATCTCAGCCTCAGGGTTAGCCTGCGCGGCATTTATAGCGCCAAAAAAGCCGGCTGCTCCGCCTCCTATAATGACAATTTGTTTGGACATATTTATGTGCCACTATATACGGAGAGACTTGGCTCTTTCGAGGAAATTCGCCTGAGCAGTGGTTTTGTCTCCATCTCTCAAACAATCCACCAAAGCACTACCCACCACATACCCTTCTGCCATACCAGCAATTAATGCCACCTGTTCCTTTGATGAAATCCCGAAACCAACTGCTACTGGAATATCGGTGACTCTTTTAATTGCTGCAACCTCCGAAGCCAAGCTTGAAGAAAGTTCAGTCTGCGATCCTGTAACCCCCTTTCGGGAAATGTAGTATATAAAGTCAGGGTTTTGATCACAAATAAGATTCAACCTGTCTGTTGTAGTGGTTGGCGACACTAAAAGGATAATTCCTATTCCATGATTCTTCAATATTTGTACCATTTCTTGGGACTCCTCTGCAGGAAGATCGACCAACAAAACAGAGTTAATCCCAGCTTCTGCACATAGCTTGGCAAACTTTTCTTGACCTAGTTGAATAATAGGATTCAGGTAACTAAACAAAACCAAAGGTATATGGCATCCCCCTGTTCTCAATTTTTTCACCAACGCAATGCAGTCCAGCAATGTGACATTATTTTTCAACGCTCGCTCATAAGATTGAGCAATCGTTGGGCCATCCGCAACCGGATCTGAAAATGGAACTCCTAGTTCGATAATATCGGCGCCCAATTTATCAAGCTCTACGATCAAGCGCATTGTTGTTTCCATATCCTGATCTCCCGCTGGTACAAAAGGTATATAAGCAGCACGATGGGAATTGAGATATTTATTGAGTATTTGTCGTATCTTCATCTTTAAGTTTGTTAAATAATTTTTGCATACGTTTCCATGTCTTTGTCACCACGACCCGAAACATTCACCACGATAATATCACTGGTGTTCGTTTCTGGAGCGCGTTGTATGAGATATGCCAGTGCGTGCGCACTTTCCAAAGCTGGCAAAATACCTTCTAAACGAGAAACCAATCTAGCCGCCTCTAAAGCTTCTAGATCACTCACATGCGTGTACCGCACTCGAGAAAGATCACGCAAATAAGCATGCTCCGGCCCAACACCAGGATAGTCCAATCCCGCTGCAATGCTGCTGGTCTCTTCTATCTGGCCATACTCATCTTGTAAAAGATAGGTTGTTGTTCCTTGAAATACCCCAATCGATCCGCTTAAAAAGCGAGCTGCGTGTTGACCAAGCTCCATCCCCTGGCCTCCAGCTTCCACTCCGGTCATGCGGACAGTCTCATCATTCAGAAATGGGTAAAAAAGCCCAATTGCATTACTACCGCCACCTACGCAGGCTATCAATTCTGAGGGAAGTATCCCGCACTGATCCAAAATTTGTTGCCTCGTTTCATTACCAATAATTTTCTGAAAATCTCGAACCATAGATGGGTAAGGATGAGGGCCAAGAGCTGACCCTAAGAGATAATAACTATCATCGATGCGTGAAACCCAATCACGCATGGCTTCGCTTACCGCATCCTTCAGTGTTCGACTTCCTGTTTTTACAGGCACAACCTCCGCACCCAAGAACTTCATGCGAGCTACATTCAGCGCTTGGCGGTGTGTATCAAGCTCACCCATATACACAGTACATTTTAACCCCAATAGTGCCGCTATAGTTGCAGAAGCTACTCCGTGTTGCCCAGCGCCCGTTTCGGCAATAATACGACTTTTTCCCATGCGCTTTGCCAGCAAACCTTGCCCTAATGCATTGTTGATTTTATGAGATCCGGTATGCGTCAAATCTTCACGCTTTAAATAAATTTTAGCTCCTCGCAAGTACTTGGTTAAATTGCTTGCGTGAGTTAAGGGCGTGGGCCTACCTACAAAATCTTTTAGATAAGATCCCAACTCTTTCTGAAAGGCCGCATCATCAATAACATTAAGATAAGCCTTTTCCAATTCAATAAGAGGCGCCATCAACGTTTCAGGAACGAAGCGTCCTCCATATTTTCCAAAATAACCATTTTTCATACAATCTCCTTCTCTTTAAGCACTTCAAAAAACTTCTTGAGCTTTGCAGGGCATTTTCTGCCCGGAAATTGCTCCACTCCACTACAAACATCGATTGCGCTGGGCTTTACGTAATTAATCGCATCTAGGACATTATGAACCGTTAATCCACCGGCAAGAATGATATTAATTTTTTTTGATATTAACGCTGCCAATTCCCAGTTTGCGATTTCACCAGTACCCCCGTAGGCCTTTTCACTAAACGAATCTAATAAAACATAATCTACTATTCCACGAAAACGATATATTTCATTCATATGTATTCTGTCTAAAATTCTAAATGCTTTAATAAAGGGAATACGTATTCCTTCAGCAAATATATCTGACTCTTCACCGTGCAACTGTGCATAATTTATTTTTGTCTCATCAAGAATAGATTTTATACTCTTACTATCTTCATTCACAAATACACCAACCGTAATAACTTTTCCCCGAACAGCCGCTACAATACTAGCCGCAACTTCAGGAGAAACATAACGAGGGCTTTTTTTGTAAAAATTAAACCCCAAAGCCCATGCCCCTAGTTCAACTGCGAGAAAGGCATCCTCTAAATTTGTTATGCCACATATTTTTACAGGAATCATTTCGCCACCTCCTGAATTAATTGAGACAAAGCCTTTCCAGGGAATTCTTCCTTCATAAAATGCGTTCCTATCAAGAATCCTCTATATCCATTCGATTCTAATAACTTAATGCTTTCAGAAGCACCCAAACCGCTTTCACTAACGAGGACTGCGTTATTAGAACAATGTTGTGCGAGCGTGATCGAGGTTTCTATATCGATTTCCAAAGTACTTAAATCCCTATTATTCACGCCAATTAATTGTGCCCCAAGCGAAGCGGCAATTTCGAATTCCTTATCATCATGAACTTCAATCAATGGCGTGAGACCAATTGAAATGGCTTCTTCATATAATAACTTCAGTAATTCGGCATCAAGAAAGGCCACAATCAGAAGTACCGCACTGGCCCCATATATTCTCGCTTGGTATATCTGCTTTAAATCCAGAACAAAATCTTTCATTAAAATTCGAGCATCTGGAAATGCGATACGAACAGCCTTCATATACTCCAAAGATCCCTTAAAATAATCCGGCTCCGTTAATACTGAAAGGGCTGCTGCTCCGTTATCGAGATATTGACGAGCAATATCTACAGGGTCTTTGTAATCTTTAATATGACCACATGATGGGCTCGCAAATTTAATTTCCGCAACAATCGCAACTTCACGGTCAAACGATGCCATAAAATCATTCGGCATAGGTGAGCGTAATGCTAAATCTAACATCTCCGCATTCGAAAGTGAAACAGTTCGAACTCTTGCCTCTGTTGAGGCTCGAACTCTGCTTAAAAAATCATTAGTCATCTTCATTTAATTTTTCTTAACTTATTTAGCAAAGCAATTGTATCTCCTGAATCGATACAATCCGCTGCAATTGAAATTCCCTCAAGGATCGATTTTGCTTTTCCTGAAACAAAGAAGCTTGCGGCCGAATTAAGTAAAACCGCGTCACGATACGCCCCTGGCTTCCCTTTAAATATTGCCTCAATAAGATTTGCATTTTCAATGGCGCTCCCTCCGGAAACTGAATCTTCGGGGTATAACTTCAGTCCGACTTCTTCTGGAGAAATTGTCTTCAGTTCAATTTTGCCTGCATTTAAATGGACATAATCACTCGGTGCGCTAATAGAAAATTCATCCATACCGTCACGCGAATGTACAATGATAGCATTCCGCACGCCAACAGTCCTTAAAATTCCCCCAACTAATGGCAACAACCTCTGTTCATATACACCTATAACTTGATTTTTAACAGCTGCAGGATTCAACAGCGGGCCCATCACATTAAAACAAGTACGTACACCTAGCTCTTGTCTTAACTGAGCGAATTTTCTCAAAACAGGATTAAACGCAGGAGCAAACAGAAACACGCAACCAAATTCTTTTAAAATCATAGCTGCCTTTAGCGGATTCGAGACCATAGATACGCCTAAAGCGTCAAGCACATCGGCGCTTCCACATTTACTGGAAACAGAGCGCCCTCCATGCTTAGCAACTCTTACGCCACCACTAGCCAAAACAAACGCACATGCTGTAGATATATTAAACGTTCCTTTACTATCTCCCCCTGTTCCACATGTATCAATAGCGTCCTCGAATGCCTGGGGTAAAAAGATCATTCTGGAACGCAGTGCATCCTGAAATCCCAAAAGTTCTTCTTCTGTTTCACGTCTTGAATGTATGGCCGCAAAAAAAGCTGCCATTTGAGTTTCAGGAAATTTTTCTCGGCACAAGCTATCCATGATATTCTTCGCTTCTTCTCGAGAAAATGTGTGTTGCGAAACTATTTTTTGGATGCTCTTTTGTAATAAATTTATTTCAGTTCTCATTTTTAAAAACCTCCGAAACAAGAAAGGCTAACTCTAATGCTTGCGAAGCATTTAAACGCGGATCACATAGGCTGTGATAACGTTCTGATAGATCGCTTTCCGTTATACCTGCACTTCCGCCTACGCATTCCGTGACATCTCCCCCAGTCATTTCTATATGCAGACCTCCCGGATGCATTCCTTCGGATCTCACCAGTTGTGAAAATTGTTCGAATTCACTATATATTTTATCAAACGGCCGTGTTTTATAACCATTTGCAGATACATGCGTATTTCCGTGAACAGGGTCGCATACCAAAATGGCAAGCCGTCCTTCTCGCTTCAAAGCCTTCAACAAGGGCAAAAGATGCTTTTCGACCTTCCCTGAACCCATACGCGAAATCAAGGAAACTTTCCCCAATTCACGCTTAGGATCCAAAACATCAAGTAATTCTAGCAGTTCATCCGGCTGCATAGTAGGACCACATTTAATACCCAATGGGTTCTCCAAACCACGAACGAACTCTATATGAGCACCAGCTAAATCGCGTGTACGATCACCAACCCATAGAAAGTGAGCTGAGGTGCAGTAGTTCAGGTCACTTATAGCGTGATATCGAACAAGGGATTCTTCATACGGAAGCAACAAAGCCTCATGACATGTATAGAAATCTATATCCTCTGCAAATGAAATTTGCTTTCCATATACACTTTTCGAGTCTTTCACATATGTAATTGAACGCTTAATACTATTAGCAATTTTTTTATAATTTTCACAGATTGGGCTCTCTTCTAAGAACGATAATAACCATTGATTAACATTCTCCAATTTCGCATATCCACCATGAGAAAGAGATCTCAGGAAATTTAAAGTCGCCGATGAATAAAAATAGGCTTGCAGCATGCGTTCCGGATTCGCCTCTCGCAATGCATCTGTAAACTGCAAGTCATTGACAATATCACCTCGATAACAAGGTAATGTTTCGCATCCCCTATGCTCTACAGGGGAAGACCGCGGCTTAGCAAATTGACCAGCAATTCTCCCCATTTTAACAACGTTTTTTTTACCAGCAAACGTTATTACAAGAGCCATCTGCAATAAAATACGAAAGGTATCTAAAATATGCGATTCGCTGAATTCAGAAAAGCTTTCAGCGCAAGCCCCTCCTTGTAACAAAAAAGCATTACCCAACGCAACTTGAGCTAAATCCTTTTTTAAGCGATCGATCTCATCAAAGTACACAAGTGGCGGATAATTTCTCAAAGTCGCTTCGGCGCTATTAAGCTTATCTTCGTCCATATATACGGGTTGCTGCAGTGCTATCTTTTCCCTCCAGCTTAATGCATTCCATTCTATTGTATTACTGTTCATTTTCGTTCAAAAAATTGATTAAAAGCTTCTTTCCCTCCGTGGTCATAATAGATTCCGGATGAAACTGAACACCCTCTATCGGATATTGCTTGTGCTTAACTCCCATAACAATTCCGTCACTCGTTTCAGCGGTAATGATCAGCTCGTCTGGAATGCTTACTCTATCCAAAATAAGAGAGTGATATCGTGTCGCCTTAAAGGGGCAAGGCAATCCTCTCATACTTCCTCCGTTATTATGATAAATATTGCTTACTTTTCCATGAACCGGCTTTTCAGCACATATAACAGATGCACCGAACACTTGACCAATTGCTTGATACCCTAAACATATTCCTAAAATCGGAATCCTGCTACCTAGCGCCCGTATCACATCCATAGATACACCTGCTTCATTCGGCGTACATGGCCCAGGTGATATAATAATATGGCTCACATTCTTTGAATCAATTTCCTCTACCGAAACTTGATCATTACGCACCACGCGGCACGCTTGGCCTGAAATCTCAGAAACATACTGATAGTATAAATAAGTGAATGAATCGTAGTTATCTATAATGAGTATCATATATTTACCCCTCTCATGGTTGAGTTTTGCTGATTTGCTAGCTTAATCGCTTTAAAAGGGCTCATTGCTTTATTAATAATCTCCTGGTATTCATCCTTTGGATTCGAATCTGCCACAATTCCGCCTCCTGCCTGAATGTGTGCGATCTTATCTCGAACATAAATACTTCTGATCGTAATACAGGAATCAAATTGACCCGAAAATCCTGAAAACAAAACAGCTCCACCGTAGCTACCGCGTGCCGTTTTTTCTAGTTCTGAAATGATTTGCATGGCACGAACTTTCGGAGCTCCGCTTAAGGTCCCTGCTGGGAAACATGATAACATTGCTTCAAAGGGAGTGTATTCATCTGACTTCTCTCCCTGAACGACGCTAACAATATGCATAACGTGGGAAAATTTTTCTATCCCCATAAAGCGATTCATTTTAACAGTTCCTATTTTAGAAACTTTACTCAGATCATTGCGCCCTAAGTCCACTAACATCAAGTGTTCTGCTGTCTCCTTTGCATCGGACAATAGATCTTGTGATAAGCGTTCATCATCTTGAGCATCCCTACCTCTTCGGCGTGTTCCTGCAATGGGATGCGTTTCCAAATACTGACCATCGTAACGCAATAAGGTCTCAGGAGAGGCTCCCATTAAAACCTCTTTTCCTAATTTCAGGTAAAACATGTATGGCGAAGGATTGATCGACTTCAAGTAACTATATATGGCAAGCTCACTGGATGATGCCGGGACGTTAAAGCGTATGGAGTAGACTGCTTGAAATATATCCCCCTGTCGTATGTATTCTTTTATTTTTTCAACTTTTTCACAGTGCTCTCTCTCGTGAACTTCTCCATATGTTTTGAGCTCCTCTTCATCAAACTGTTGTGCACTCACTTCATTCATTAGAAAAGTGGATTCAAGATCTTCCGGGATTTCATTCAACCGTTCAAGTTCAGCTTTCAAAGCTCCTACTGTCGCTATAGTGCTTTCACGACTATTGTCATCAATAACAACGCCTGTAATAATGACTTGCTCGTGGTCATATTCAAAGGTGACCGAAACGGGAAAGAGCATCAATATCGCATCATCCATAGCTACGCTCGATTCAGGCATAGGGATATTTTCAACAAACCGAACACAGTCGTAACCCAAATAACCGACTACTCCGCCGTAGACCGGTTCGCCCCTTAAGCTTTCCATGCGTGAGCTCATTTGGTGTTCGTCAATAAATCGATTCATAGCAACAAGGGGGTCTTCAAATAACTCCTGGCATTCGCCGTTTATTTCCAAATAAACACGACCACACACAATACGGAGTACCTTTGTTGGACTTACCCCTAAAAAGGAATGTGCCTGCCGAGGCGTGTGCACATTCTCCAATAAATATGCTTTATCAGAAAAACTTTCCAAATAGCGAAAAGCACGCAACGACGTTAAATGCTTGAGTGAAAAACTATGTGTAAAAATGTTTTTTGGTTTCATTGTTTATCGAGAGTATTCAAATAAATATCAATAAACTAACCTGCGGTCTTATTAGGCCGATACAAACACAAGAAACGCCTCGAATGAAATGAGTGCTTTTTGAATTTGTCTAGATCGTGTTTTACGTGATATTTTTGAGCAGCTGTGCTGCATGATTAATTTTGCTTAGAGTTTAAATAAAATAACAGAAGTTCGGATGGTTAATTAGCTACGCCAAAATCGCCAACTTCTTTTATTTATCAAACTGTTAAACAATATAATCATTTCTATATATATAATATATTACCCCATTATGCCCGAACACGAGTATTCCTGTCAACGTTTTTTAAACAACACGCAAAAAATAGCTTAGCTTAAAACCGCGTAAGCCATTCGATACAAAATACTTATGAATGAAATTTTCGTTGGCTTATTTTTGATTATTTCAATTTTATTGGTTGGTTGAGGCAAAACCTCGTCCACTTTAGGGGGAGGTGCTATTGGCGCCGCTGCAGGAGCTGGTTTAGGCTACGCAATCGGTGGAAGTGCAGGTGCCCCTATTTTAGGCGGAGTCGTTGGAGGCCTCGGCGGCGCAGCCATTGGCCATCAAGTTGGAGACGATGATAGCAGCAACAATCGATCCACCAATTCATCTTCAAGTAATGTGGAGCGTGGAAAAACATACGGCTCGAGCATGAATTAAGTGATTTCAAAAACCTATGCCCCAAAACAACGAAATTAGCCTAATATTTTATTACTTTTGGCACGATTTTAAATCATTCCACACAACTTGACAAATCACCTTATCCCGTTGTAGTGTATAGACATGAGAAGATTAGGCATAAGTTTGTTGTTATTAGGTCTTGTCATCCTAGCGGGGTGCGATAAAACTTCGTCCACTTTAGGTGGCGCAGGCATCGGCACAGCCGCTGGAGCCGGTTTGGGCTATATGATCGGAGGCGGAGCCACAGGTGCGATCATCGGCGGCGTAGCTGGCGGTCTAGGTGGCGCAGCTATTGGGCACCAAGTGGGTGATGACGAAAAGAAGAAATAAATAGTCAACGAACATTATAACGCGAAAGGTTAAAGCGAGACTGTGAGGAGTTCCCGAGCATGCTGCAGTGCAGTGGAAGCTTTGCTATCGCCCAGCATTCGAGCAAGCTCCTCTACCCTTTGCGTTAGACCTTTACCAATGTCATTGATCGTCACCCTTGTCTGGTCTTCAAGTTGTTCTTTAACCACAAGAAAATGATTTTCTCCAAGCGCAGCCACTTGAGGTAAGTGGGTAATACATAACACCTGATGCTTTGCGCCCAATTTTTTCAATTCTCGCCCGACATTGACTCCAATCTCTCCTCCAACATTGGCATCCACTTCATCAAAAACCAGTAGAGGCGTGGCATCCACGGATGCTAATATGGTCTTAAGTGCCAACATCACACGAGCCATCTCGCCAGAGGATGCGATTTTATTCAAGGGTTGAGGACTTTGCCCAACGTTTGGCGCAAACAAAAACACTACCGTACTATTCCCCCATTCGGCCAGTTTCGCAGCGTCTTCAACTTTTATTTCAAACAACGCATGCTTAAAGCCAAGCGTTAACATACACTTTTGTATTTCTTGAGCTAATTTTTGACCCGCCTTACGTCTTTTCTGGGTTATCATTGAAGCTTGCTCCACGAGCTTCTTTTCCATGACATCCGCTTGCTCCAATAGTGCCTCAATTTGAGCATCTATATTTGTCTGATTTTGCAATTTATTAAAAAGACCCGTTCTTTTTTGAAGCACAAGCTCCAAAGAAGAGCCATATTTCCGCTGCAATCCTAACCATCGAGACATATCATTCTGTATTGCACGGGCATCATCATCATCAAAATCCAAACCTTGCACAATTTTGTCATACTCACTGCCAATATCATCACACTCAATCACCATTGCCTTTAAGCGATCCAACAAAACATCTCCGGCAGCAGGGTCTAATTCCGCCAATATTTCAGCGCTTTTAATAATTTTCCTTAAACGCTCGATCACACTGCTAGAGCCCACTAGGTTCATTAAGATCTTTTGGCTTTCTTCCGCCAATTCTTTTGCGGAATGTAGGCGCTTGAAATCTCTCTCTAATCGCTCAATTCGCTCTTGTGTTGGGTTAATGCTATCAATCTCATCAATCTGGCCCTTATAAAAGTATTGCTCATCCTCGCTCAACTGCTCTGATTCCTTCATGTTTTCGACACTTTTCAAAAGTGCCTTCCAATGATCATACCCACTCTGATAATCAGACACTTCACTTTCCAGACCGGAAAAAACATCCAGCATCTTCAGCTGGTATTTTTCTAGAAGCAATTTTTGAGGCTCCCCTGGACCATGAAAATCTATCCATCTCTTGCCCAGCTTTTGTAGCGCTGCTAGAGTAGCAAGCCCCCCGTTTACATATATTCTTTGAGGTCTATCACTATAAATCGTTCTTTTTAATATCAAAATACCTTTTTCATCAGTCGGAGCTAGCCCTAGTTCGTTCAAGGTTTCATCAATATCAACGACACTCCGCCGTAAGTCTAATACAGCCTCAATCCCGCAAAAACCTGCCCCCTGGCGTATGGTGCTTTTCTCGACCCTTGCCCCTGAAAGCAATGCCAGAGCACCCAGAAGAACACTTTTACCTGCACCCGTTTCACCTGTAACAGTCGTAAAGCCGGGTTTAAACTCTAATTGAACTTCTTCCAATAAAGCCAAGTTTTTTATGCGTAAATACTGTAACATCCTATCTTATTAATACTTCTGGGCAAAATAGGGGTCAAGCTGTAACACATCGATGCGTTAATAGCACCATTTTAGTGTTTACCCACAAAATTTTCCCTCTATCCTTATCTTTGTGGAAAACGCTATTGTAGCAGAAAATTTAACTAAATACTTCGGATCCACTAAAGCTATCGATTCTGTTTCCTTTACGATTAAAAAAGGGGAAATCGTTGGTTTTTTGGGCCCCAATGGAGCTGGAAAAAGCACTACGCTAAGGATCTTGTGCGGGCTTTTGCGGGCTCACTCAGGAAATGCTTATATTGCAGGAACTTCAGTAGCACTATCCCCCAATCTCACAAAAAAGCATATCGGCTACATGCCGGAGAATAACCCGCTCATTGACGAACTTCGAGTCGATGAATATCTCTATTTTAGGGCCAGAATGAAAATGATAACCAAAGCCAACCGTCGTAAGGAGGTTGACGAAGCGATGGAACTATGCGATCTCACTAGAACTGCTAAAAAAAAGATCATCAGAACACTTTCGAAAGGGTATCGCCAACGTGTAGGCATCGCAGACTGCCTCTTGGGCAAGCCTGATATCATTATTATGGACGAGCCTACTATCGGGCTAGATCCTCACCAAATCATTGCGATTCGACAACTTATAGACTCACTAAGGGGCAAAATGACCGTTGTCCTCTCTAGCCATATCCTGCCTGAAATAGAGGCATCCTGCGATCGGGTGATCATCATTAATCGTGGCCACATTGTAGCTCAGGGTTCATCAAAGGAACTCAGAGAGATTTTCGCAACTCAAAACCAGTTTAAGCTCACGCTCACCAGCCACCCTGAGGAACTTTGCGCAAAGCTACAAGAGCTGGATCCGTCTATCAAAATTATAGATGAACGTGCTTGCATGGAACAGCCTTGGTCAGTTTTTACCATTGAGACCGCAAACAAAGCGCTTTCAGGCCAACACTTCATTCAATTATTGAGAGATCCTAAGTACGAATTAAAGGAAGTCCAAGCACTCCCTTTAACCCTTGAAGATATTTTTCTTACGGCAACAAAACAAAGCTGGCGAGACAGTTCTTTCTAATCCTATGAGTGCCTTTTTCCATCTATTCTTTCACGAAATCAAAATGCTGGGGATCTCTGTCTCAACATATATAGCAGGCGTACTTTTCCTTGCCCTCATGGGATTCCTCTATCTCATGATCCTCGAATCATACGCTAGCGCTCCTCAAGACAACTTTCCTTCAACAGAATTTTTTAGAATCTTTTGGCTTCCTGTGTTTTTCATGGTTCCCTTATTGACCATGAAAAGTATCGCCGATGAGCGTAGAACGGGCACGCTGGAAACACTCAAAACAACTCCTATCAATGCTTGGTCTATCGTCCTTAGCAAATTTCTTGCCGCTTATTTCTTTTATATGGCGCTGTGGGCCATTACCCTCAGTTTTCCGATCATTACGCAGCTTGCCGTCCCCTACTTTAAGGCGGAGAACCGACTTTTTGACCTAGCATCTCTCATTGGAGGCTATTCTTTTATCGCTCTCAGTGGCTTTCTTTACATATCCCTGGGAATTTTGGCAAGTAGCCTTACCCGAAGCCAACTGGTAGCCGGCATGCTTTCTTTTTCTTTTCTTTTTCTGTTAATGGTGGGGGGAAAGCTCTTCTTGGACCTCCCCTTTTTGGATCTTTCATTGATCCCATATCTCCCCGAGGCCGTTAATTATCTTCAAACATTCCAGCATTTAGAAGATTTCAGCCGAGGCGTTATTGACTCCCGTCCCATCTTTTTCTATCTCGTCAATGGGCTATTTGCGCTCGGTGTCACGAGCATAATCATTGAGGATAAGCTCTAACTCTTATGAAAGACGAATTCAAACAAGCCGGCTGGAGCAGGGCCATTAATCGTACTCTTCAAATCATTTTCGCCATTACTTTTATTTTGGTAATCAACATCATCGCGGCAAGGCAGTTTACTCGCCATGACCTTACTCAAAACCACCGCTACTCGTTAAGCGCCGAATCCCTCGCCTATTTAAAAGCATTAAAAGGGCCTATTGATGTATATGTTACCATCCCTCGCCAGTCAGACCAAAAAGAGGTAGTTACCCTTTATAACGATGTTAGCAACATCCTTCGTGAATATGAATTCGCAGTCAAAAGCATTCATCCAGATTTTTTTAAAGTTCATTATATAGATATTTATCAACAGCGCAAGGTGGCCGAGGAGCTCAACCAGCGCTTTGGCTTGCAGAAAGACAATGTTGTTTACGTAGCCAGCGGAAAGCAATTTCAAGTGATCCTGCCAAGTGATTTGTATGAGGTGGAAAGTGGTAAAATCACAGGATTTAAGGGTGAACAGGCCATCACCTCTGCAATCCTTGAGGTAACAAGCGGTAGTAAGGATAAAATTTATTTCCTGACGGGCCATGGTGAAATGCGTATCGATGATACCTCTCCTCTTCGCGGCCTATCCGAGCTCTACCATTCCCTACAAGAAAGGAATCTTGATGTCGCAGCCATTGATCTCAGCACCAGGAGCGATGTCCCCGAAGATGCCAGCTGCCTTATCATCCCCTCGCCTCAATCGCCTCTACTCGCATCAGAAGCACAAAAGGTTCGTCATTACTTGGAAGAAGACAATGGGCGTGCCATCTTCTTGCTGGATCCAGCACAAAACCATGGCCTGGACGAGCTTCTCTATGAGTGGGGAATTCTTTCAGATGATATGCTCGTGATAGACACAGGGAAAGATTTCCAATCCGCAGAAGGAGACTTGATCATCAGGCGCTATGCAGAGCACTCTATTACAAAACCCTTAATCGACTTCCAGCTCCCTATCCTTGTTGGGCTAAGCCGTCCTGCTCGCCCGCACCCGGGAGCCCCTTTAGATGAGCGCCAATCTACCATTACTCTAATTGCTTCATCTGATGAAAGCTGGGGTGAGCGTGCCTATTTCGATAGTGACACAATCAAGTTTGACAGCAGTACAGATCTAATAGGCCCTGTATCCATTGCCGCATTGACTGAAAGACGGGTTAATTCTGAGCTAGGTATAAACATCCCCGGAGGGCGCGTAGTTGCCTTTGGTAATGCTGATTTCATCTCAAATAACCGATTCAATACATTAGGAAACAAACTCCTTTTCACAAACACTGTCCTCTGGACGCTTGACAGGGAAAGCCTTCTAAGCATTCCGCCTAAGTCCATTGAAGATATCCAGTTTACCCTTAGCCGCCAAGATCTCTTGAGAACCGGAATGGGATTGAGCATATTACCTGCGGTTGTGTTAATTTTAGGGATAAGTATATCTTGGATGCGTCGCCGTTAATTAGCCATCAAAGCCACTAAAAACCATCCATCTCCAGAAAGCCCAACACATACTTATTCCTCCAAACCCATCAAATCGCGGGTAAAAATTGATTAATTACCTGTAAAGGAAGATGTTGCACGACTTGAAGGGGGAATAAAAACCGGCTTGACAGTGAACAATTGAACAGGTAAATCTGGGATTATGAAAGAGCTTACCCAACGCCAACAAGAGATACTGAATTACCTAAAGAAGCATTTTCAAGAAAATGGTTATTGGCCCAGTATACGAGAAACGCAGAAACAATTCAAATTCAAGAGCACGAATGCTGTGATGGGGCATCTTAAGGCACTGCAGGACAAGGGCATGCTCACAAAAATACCTGGGCACGCAAGAGCGTTTAAGGTGGAAACGTCTGCCACAACCACGGTACAGGAAGAGGAACAACCTAAGTGGAACAGCATGCGGGAGATTCAAGAAGAGAGCATTTTAAGTATACCGATTTACGGCAGCATTGCGGCCGGATATCCCGATCGAGTCGAATCCAGTGGAGCGATCGGAAATTTGCAGCTGGACATAGAAACCTCTGGTATACGGAACCGTCAAAAATCATTCGCGCTTAAAGTACGCGGAGAGAGCATGATCGATGCCGGCATTTATGAGGGCGACATTGTTGTCCTTGAAGCCACAGAACCCCACAATAATGATATTGTTGCGGCACTCATTGACGGAGAAACAACATTGAAGCGCTATATATATGCTAATGGGGGCCCGGCTTACTTAAAGGCAGAAAACCCGGACTACCCTAGCCTGCATCCAGCAAATGAGCTGGTCATCCAAGGTGTGGCGCGATCTATTGTTCGCAATTTGTAATTCCCAGCCGTTTCATGCCCAAATGCATGGGCAAGCTGGCTTAAATCGCTGTCTGCTTGATTTTACTTTACCAGCAAAGCCTTTTAGCTATACTATGTAGCCACGAAATGAACCATACGCTTAGTATCCAATTTATTCTACATAAAATCCGGCAGCTTACGCACAAAGCCGGATCTGAGCGTTATGACCTCGTCTCTCCGTTTATCATGGTTGTGTTGGCATTGATCGGGGTATGCTTCATTTATTCAGCACAAAGCTATAGCCTTGGTGGGCAATGGCTTACGCAGTTATTTTGGTTATTCATAGGATTAATTGTTTATGTAATAGCCTCTACGATCAATTACAAGGTATACATGGAGTATGCGCACGTCATCTATGCTGTGGGAATTTTAGTGCTACTTCTCCTCTGGACGCCTTTAGGAATGAAGGTTTATGGATCTCTGCGTTGGTTAAATTTTAGATTTTTCTCGATACAACCAACAGAGGCTACAAAAATAGCGACGTTGATCCTTGCCTGCAGTATTCTTGCGAGAGAAGAGATTAAGAGCTTTTCGGATTCTCTGAAAACCTTATTCAAAACAGGCTGCGTATTTTTGCTACCAATATTATTGATTTTTTTACAACCTGATCTAGGATCTACTTTAGTGTTTCCACCTATGCTGTTTGCATTGTTATATGTATCTAAACTTTCCAAGCGATTTTTCATAATCGTCTTTTTGATATTTTTATTTATTCTTGGGTTAGTTTCATGGGACATATATGGGTATAGCAGCTTTTTAACGGAGCACAAGCTTTCAGCCTCAAAGAGCGCTGGAGCATATGAAGCACAAGCAATTTTGCCGCTTAAGGATTACCAGAGGAACCGTATATTGTCCTTTGTCGCACCGCAGGTGATCGACCCCAAAGGGACAGATACGACATGGAACCTTAGGCAGTCATTAATCGCAATTGGTTCTGGTGGTCTTTTTGGCAAAGGCCACAATAAAGGAACTCAAGCAAAATTAGGATATTTGCCGCAATCCGTTGCGCCAAATGATTTTATATTCTCGGTACTTGCAGAAGAAAAAGGATTTATAGGCGCATTGCTTGTATTAACCCTCTACTTTTTACTTGTTGGTAATGGCATACGCATCGCCGGAATGGCACGAGACCGATTCGGGATGTTACTTGCCGTAGGAATCAGTACCATATTTATGGTACACATATTTGTAAATGTAGGAATGACGATAGGTATTATGCCGATTACCGGCATACCATTGCCATTCCTAAGTTATGGTGGTTCTTTTATTCTAAGTTGTTGTTTTCTTCAAGGTCTCATTCAAAGTATTTATCGTTTTCGAAAAGATTACACCTGAATGATTAAAATAGCCTGATATACGTGACAATAGACAACTTTTGATAAAAGGAGCACCATTTCAATGATAGTTGAAAGGGACTCTTATAATGGAAAAAAATGAAATAAAAAAAACTGAAAACGCAGAAAAAATTTCTCCTTCAATCGAGGAAGAACTCAAGCAACCTCCTGAGGAAAAAATGTCTGAACCGATCGAGCCTCAGCAACTTAGGCATGATGCTCGAGAAAGATCTAAAAAAAGACCTTTGCTGCAAAAAATATCGAATGCGCTAAAAGGGAAAAGTGAACCTTTTCGCGAAATCATTATTAACTCTGAGCCCTTAGAGCGCAGAGTAGCGTTATTGGTAGACGGTGTTTTGGAAAAATTCGAAGTGGAACGCGCCCATGAAGAACGCATGGTCGGTGCTATCTTTAAGGGTAAAATACAAAACCTAGAACCGGGACTTAAGGCTGCTTTTGTGGACATAGGCCAGAGCAAGAATGCGTTTCTTCACTATTGGGATATCTTGCCAAGTGTTGCAGATGGTTCGATTGAAATCGTCCGCGAAAACCAATCGGAGTCTCAGAAGAAGCGTAGCAAAGAGAAAATCTCGCTAAAAGACATTCCTCGCCTGTATCCTATTGGAACTGAGATCGTTATTCAGATCACAAAAACGCAAATCGGCACAAAGGGTCCCAGGACAACAACGAATATATCGTTACCAGGACGTTTTATTGTACTGACTCCTTATTCCGGACAGTGCGGGATATCAAGAAAGATTGAGGACCCGCGAGAGCGCGATCGCTTAAAGAAGATCATCCGCACATTAACCCTTCCAGAAGGCATGGGCTTGATCGTCCGTACAGCTGGTGAGGGCAAAAAATTGCGTTACTTTATACGCGATTTGCACCTCTTGCTCAACAAGTGGGACAATATTGCAAAGAAAATGGAATCCACTTCTGAGCCAACGTTGTTGGATCAAGAACCGAATATACTGGAACGCACGGTACGTGATTTTCTAACAGAAGATATTGACCGCATTTTAGTGGATTCAAAAGAAGATCAACAGGAATTGTTTGATATCATTCAGCAGATATCTCCTCGCTCGAAATCCAAAGTGTTTTTGTTTAATGAGAATATTCCAATATTTGAGCGTTATAATATCGAACGTCAGATTGAACAGACGTTTATGCGCCGCGTTCCCTTGCCATCAGGTGGCGAAATTGTGATTGAAGAAACGGAAGCCTTAACAGCGATCGATGTTAACACAGGATCACATAAAGAGTCTACCCGTGACAGCAAGGATTTCATTGTCAACGTGAACTTAGAAGCTGCCCGTGAGTCCGCACGCCAAATCAAGCTTAGAAATATCGGCGGCCTCATCATTCTCGACTTCATTGACATGAAGAACAAGCGTGATCGGAATGTTGTATACGATCGCATGAGGAGAGAAATGAGCACAGATAAGGCCAAAAGCCATATCCTTCAAATATCCCCTTTGGGAATCATGCAAATGACCCGTCAACGCCATGAAGAGTCCATCAGCAGCGGTGTCTATAAAGCCTGCCCTTATTGCCATGGTCGAGGTATCATAAAGTCTGACCGCACAATGAGTGTCGAAATACAAAGGAAGCTTGTGAGCGTAATACGCCAAGCCAGAAGACGCGGCGCCGATATACAACAACCCATACATTATCGTATACTGCTACACCCTATGGTATTGGAGCGCTTACGCACAGAAGATGAGCAGTTACTCGTTGAACTTGAAAAACAGTACAATGTACGTCTATCCTTCAGGGCGGATCCGATCTACCATATTGAAAATTATAAGATCGTTGATCCTCAAACAGGTATCGAAGTACGCTAATTTTGAATCACTAAGCGGGTATAATTGTTTCCAATTCTAGAAGATTGGAAATGGTTATATCCGCTTCTTTCGTTTGATCAACTTGCAAGTGGGCGTGTTCTCCCCTAGGGCGCCGAATGCGGACAGTTTTCCATGAAAGTTGCTTTGCGCCAATAAAGTCCTTGGAAGGATTATCCCCAATATATACGCAATTTTGCCCCGAAGTTTTAAAGAAATCCATTACTTTCGTAAATCCTGCCGGATGAGGCTTAGAGCACCCCTCCCCTAATGAATCGGTGTATATAATAGGCTCAATATACTCCCCTAAATGGAGCGCAGTTATCTTGGATTGTTGAACAGAAGCTAAGCCATCGGTGATGATGGCTAAGTTTTTTGTTTTTTGATAATGCTTGATAATTTTTTGAGCCTCATCAAATAACGTCAACTGAGGCTTATGCTTGCGATAGACCTCGATGCACTCTTGAAGCAAGAATAAATCCCGAATGCCCAAGCTGTCAAAGACAACGTTGAATATGTTACCCCGCAATCCATACAAAAATGCCCTTTCGGCAATAGGCAAAAAATTATTAATATTATGCTGCTGCTTCAGGAAAATATCTGCGGCACGAAACCCGCTTAAAGCGAATTGTCTTTCGGGATACAGGGTGTCATCTAAATCAAAGACGATCGTTGTGATCATTTAGAAATATTATGTGAAGAACCATCAAACATGGGCTCCGTATATGCTATCCCATCTCGTTTAAAAATCTTGACCGCAGTGAGGATGAGAATTTTAATATCAAACAATAGGGAGCGGTTATCGACATATTCGACATCAAGTTCAAAACGCTTTTCCCAAGTCAAATTATTACGACCATTGACTTGCGCCCAGCCAGTAATGCCTGGGAGGACTTCATGCCTTCTCATTTGAGTATCACTGTAATGCTCCAAGAACGACATCAGCAAGGGGCGAGGACCGATAAAACTCATTTCGCCACGTAAGATATTAATCAATTGCGGTAATTCATCCAAGCTAGAAGCACGCAGAAAGCGCCCCCATTTGGTAAGACGCTGAGCATCTGGCAACAAATTACCTTCTGCATCTTTTTCCAACGACATAGTCCTAAACTTCATAATGGCAAAGGGTTTAGCATCCTTGCCCGGCCGAATTTGTTTGAACAAAAGTGGTCTACCAAAGAAAAAGAACTGCAATACTATGACCAAAAGAAACAATGGACTGAGCATAACCATCAAGAACAGCGCAAGCGAGTAGTCAAACACACGCTTAAAGCAATCGGTAGTGAAGTGGTTTTTTCTGGAACGCATAGGACTGTTGTTATGTTATTTCTTTGAAAGTTGTTGCGCGAACTGTTTGGCAAAATAAGAGAAGATGATATCGGCACCGGCTCGCTTAATGGCAATCAAGGATTCATCGCGAGCTTTTTCATAATCTAACCAACCCAAACTTGCCGCAGCGTGAATCTGAGCGTACTCTCCAGAAACTTGATAAGCCGCTATGGGAAGCTCGGTACGATCCCGCAACTCGCGAATAATGTCCAAATAAATACCCGCAGGCTTAACCATCAGCATATCGGCACCCTCTGCCTCATCTAAACTCGCCTCTATCAACGCTTGTCTACGGTTTTCAGGGCTAATCTGATAGGTGCGCTTATCTAAATTGTTCGTACCCGCTGCTTTTGCAGAACCTACGGCATCCCTAAACGGCCCGTAGTAAGCAGAATTGTATTTTGCAGCATAAGCCATAATACCAGTTGTTGTAAAACCAGCTCGATCCAAGCCTGATCTAATCGAACCAATACGACCATCCATCATATCGGAAGGCGCAACAAAATCCACACCTGCCTCCGCGTGATTTAAGGCCATTTGAGTTAAAAGATGCACGGAAGGATCGTTGTCCACATCTGCGCCCATGGCATTGAGTATACCATCATGGCCATGGACCGTGTAAGGATCCAGTGCTATATCCGTCATCAACAATAACTCTGGAAAATTCTTTTTAACCTCACGAACAGCGCGTAAAACAAGCGTATCTGGATTTAAAGCTTCCTCAGCAAGAGGAGATTTTAGCGAAACATCGAGTTTAGGAAAAATTACAATCGAACGAATGCCCAGCTTTAAACATGCCTCACATTCTTGCAAGAGCGTATTAATCGTCAAACGATCCACGCCAGGCATGGAAGGGACCGCTTCGTTTGGGCCATTACCCTCTATGATAAAAAAAGGTTGAACAAAATCTTCAGCACGAAGAAACGTCTCTGCGACAAGAGCTCGAACGGCAGCTTTCTGCCTTAAGCGACGCGGGCGATGTGGTAAATCAAGAACGGCATCTAAAGATAAGCCTGAAGGAGTCTTGATATCGCAAGGGGAAAATGTCTGCATAAATTACTTAATATAGATTATAGTTAAATATATTAAAAAACCGGACTACTTGAGGCAATCAAATATTAAGCTAGTCCATTTTGGCAGTTTTTCACTTTTTAAACACCAAGTACATCATCAACTTATGGAATAAAACTCACTAACTTAACAATATTGTCTGCTAGAGATTTTGGGTTATGAAACTTCCTCCAATTATCAGAAATTTGATCAACAGACTTTTGAAACGAATGATAATCATTGGCAACGTCCAAAACCTTCTTTTCAAAAGAACTATAGGACCCCGATTCAAAAATCAGCTGATTCAAATTCAATTGAGCCAACTCGTATGCTATCCAGGTGCCACTGGACGCAACAGGAACTTTATTATTAGCTAAACAGTCAGTAAATATGCCCGATGTGCATTTAGCATAGTGCTTCCCTTGATAAGGCAGCAGCATAATATCCGTGCGTTCAATAATACGATCATACTGATCCGAAGGAATGTTCTTAGGCAAAAAATTCACATATTTATTATTAATGTTCCTTTCTAAAAACGAGCAATTTTGTGCAAATTGTTTTTTGAGCATTACAATTTCCTGGGCATCAAATTGAGCATGCACTTCAACATTCGCTTCTGAAAGTTTTTGAGAACATAGTAATCGAAAGACGAACTCACTTCCTTTAACAGCATTATTCCCCCCCCAATAAGTAATTACTTTGCGAAGATTGTTTTTTTGTTTGAAACAAGACATGGATCCGTGCTTATTATTCCGGAATGCGGGTATAGGAAGGAGCTGCACGGGCACCTTAAGTAAGTCCTCTTGTTCTTTTTTCAGCAACACGCTATCTGTGAATAGGGTAACATTGGCGGTAGAGCAACATCGTAAAAGGCTTCTGACTGCAAATTTCGTAATCCACCTTGATAACATACTTCCCAAACGATGATCTCCGTGATTAGAAAATCTCAAAAAAAGAAAAAAATGGCTTTCCTGTAAAACCTTCCCTCTTTTAATCATTAAATAAATAAATGCATAGCCCAAAATTCGAAAGTACTGAATAGTATCTACAAAAAAAACGCATTCTGTTTTTGCAAATTTCTTTTTTATCGCTCTTACAAAACGAATGCTCTCCCACATAAAATAAAAGGATTCTGTAATATCTTTAAATAAAAAAGTGTGGGATATTTTTCTAAATTTACGCAAAAATTTAAAACTTTTGCTTCTATATTTAGCAAGTAGGGATGTATTCGGCTCTTTTTCAGAATTAGAGGACAAGGGACTATTAGCCGCAAAAGCGCTAAAAAAAGGAATAAAGCAAGAAAACTGAGACTGTATTTCCGGCAACGCATCTCTAGCACCGTAGACGGAGACATCAAATGTTGATTGATTAAGATTTTGGCTTAGGCTATAAATGTAATCAAAGTAATGGCCATCAAATTTTCGAAAATGAGGCTGAATAAATATAAAATTAACTTTCTTCATCTAGGCAGTGCTGTGATCATTTTTATGTTTCTGATAAAAATAGTAAAATATAAAGCCAATAAAAGTTTCGTTAATAATAGTCACTACTGCTGCTGCATAGAGCCCAAAAATCGGTAAAAAAATTAAATTTAGGCCTACCGAAACTATCGCACCTACTGTAGATATTACAGCAAAATGCTTATCTTTCTTTAAGACGATTAAAGAAAGTGAAAATATTTGCGCAATAAACGCAATAAGCCAAGCAACTATGAGTATCTTAAATATTCCACTTGACGCATGAAATGCAGGACCTAAAAAGAGATTGAAAATCAAATCTGAAAATAATGCCAATACAATGATAATCGGAACCCCCATAAGCAAATATAGCTTAACAAGAAGCGTTTGCTTTGTTTTTAGCACCTCAGCCCCTCTCTCTCTCCATTTTGTCAAACGTGGTATTAATAAAAAACTGATAGAATTAAATAACAGCTGAAGCACATTACTCATTGTCCAAGCAGCTCGAAATATTCCCGCACCTTCTGTTCCAATAAAAAATGCAATTAAAGGCAGTTGAAATCCGCCATACAGGAACATAACAAAATTATTCCAACCAAAAGGCCATGACTCTTTGAGCAATTCTAGCGTTTTAGCAAAAGATAAATTAAAAAGATGTATTCTTCCTATATTTTTAAAGAAATAAACCCAAGAAGCAAAAACTACCAAACTATTGACTGAAACTAAAACCAGTAGATCAGACCCCATAGGCATATCACGATGAAAATAAATAAAGTAAAGAACGGCAATAAGAACGCTCCCTAAAGTACTAATTATTGTTTGAATATGCACCCGCTCCAGTCCTTGATATGCAAATGTCAACCGCAATGCGCCAAAACTAGCATCATTAAATAAAAGAATTGAAGAAATCGACCAAATCATCAACTCTCTTCCCTCAAATAAGCAGAAGCAAACCACTAACCAAATAATCCCAATAAGAAGAGTAAATAGTACTCGAATCCCTATTATAAGCGATGTCAATTGTAGCGCCTTATCAGCATCACTTGCTATTTTTCGTGTTGCCACACTATCAAACCCTAAATCAGCAAACAGTGACGCAGGCTTAGCCATATTTTGAATCACCCCAGAAACTCCGAAGTTAAATGCGCCTAGGCAACGTGCAGCATATGCATTAGCAAAAAACGATATTCCCCTTGAAAGGACATTACAAACGAACAATATTCCTGCTTGCTTTGCAAATTTTGATTTTCGAGATTGCTGAAGCAAGGTCACCCCTTTCCCTATAATAGTATATCTATCTGCCAATATTAAAATTATTGCCTCGAAATACTTGCAGGTGCGAATGACAGCGTTGGACATTTACGGAAAAAGTGATTGATTCAAGACGACTTGTAAAAGGATTCTACACCCAAACTGACAAAGCATAAACCAAACGATAGATCTACTCAGAATCAAGAATGATTCCGTGGTTGATTTTGTCAATACACAAAACCAACTTAAGTTACAATGCTGATTTTTTTCTACTATTTGATAGGGTCTAGAAAGAACTGGTTCGCAGCTCATTTTGAAACCAATCAATGGTTAGATTCAAGCCTTCATCTAAATGAGTTAGTTTATAACCCGGGAGGGCTTTTTTAATTTTTTCAACTGAAAGACACTTGCTTTTAGCGCCCACGTATTTTTGGGTGTCATATTCGATTTCGTTGTGGTCGTAACCCACGATTTCGGAAATTGTCTCGGCAAATCGGCGTATCGGATATTCTTCGCCTGCCCCAATATTAAAGAAGTCGTTTGACGTATTCTCGTTGAGCTCCAATAAAATACGAACGAAGTCGTTGACTAAAACAAGCTCCCTTTTTTGGTGACCATCGCCCCAAAGCGTTACAGTATCGCCCTTTTCTTTACCTTGGATAATTTTACGCATTAAATCGAAGATAAAATGCATTTGGCGGCCATCTGTGTGATAACCCGCGCCATAGAGGGTTGAGGGAATGACGTATAAGTAATTGAGCCCAAATTGCTTGTGCAGGGCAAGCAAGCCCACGTAGAGCATTTTTTTGGTCATGCCGTAGGTGAACAAACTATCAATGGGTTTGCCTTTTAAATAATATTCTTCTGAGAGCGGCAACTCGGGGTCGTACACGCAACTTGTGCCAATCGCAATCATTTTGGCCTGTGGCTGATGCTCTTTCCACCACATAAGGACATGGGTATTTATCAGCTGATTAATAATCCATTGCTCACCAGGGTGATGGAGGCAAAAATCTCCCGCTTGCGTCCAGGCCGCCAAGTGGAAAATCTGGTCATATTTGGTATCGTTAAAAGCATTTAATGAATCTGCTTTTGTTAGATCGCAATTCTTTGACCCTAGCTTTACGACATTATGTCCTCGTACTTCTAATTCTTTACATAAATTAGACCCTAAAAACCCTGTCGCCCCTGTCACTAATATATTCATCATCAATTATTTAATTGTTTTTTCGACCGGATCGACTGGGAAATAGAACTCTACTCCTTTTTCGATCAGCTGCTTATTGTTGGCTAAAATTTCCTTTTTGAAATTCCAAGCTAAAACATAATATATGTCAGGCAGCTCTGTTAGTTCCTTCTCAATGGCGATAGGAATGTGCATTCCGGGAGAGTATAGCCCACGGCGAAGCTCATTTTTCTCGACCAAACAATCTAGGTATTCAGTACCAACGCCGAAGTAATTTAGCATAGTGTTGCCTTTTACTGGCGCACCAAAGCCATATATCTTCTTTCCCGCCTTTTTAGCATCACGGAGGTATTGGAGATTAAATTCCTTCATCACTTTGATCCGCTCGGCGAAATCCAAATATGTCTCAAGCTCGTTGGTTTTCTCCAAATCCTCCATAGCACGCATTCTTTCCAGACGCTCGGAAGGTTTAAGATTTCTAGATTTATGGGTCACGTAACCGATAATACTCCCTCCGTGAATCGATGAGAGCTGAGCATCAAACATAGAAAGGCCGTGGCGTTGAAGGAGAACCTCTATTGTCTTGAGTGTATAAAAGAGTAAATGCTCATGATAAATTTGGTCGAATGCCAAATTTTCCAGGATGGACTTGATGTACATGAACTGGACAACAAAGACACCGTCATCGGCCAATGCTTCCCGTATGCCTTCAGTAACAGAGTGCAACTCCTCTAAGTGAAAAAATACGCCTGCTGCATTGATAATATCAAATTTTTTGTTCAGCTTTTTAACGACCTCCAAATTAAAGAAATCATTCAACGTAGGTACGCCTGCTTCGTTTGCGATTCTTGCGGTTGTTTTGGAGGCTTCGACTCCAAGGACTTCGTATCCCAACTTTTGAAAATGCTTCAATTGTGTGCCATCATTAGAGCCTATATCCAATACCGATTTGTGTTCCTTGTTTTTACAAAACAGTTCATCCGCTTCTTCAGCAACCGTCTGAAAGTGGTCGGACAGCATTTTCGTGACACCAGAAAGGTAAGTGTGATCACTGTACATTAATTCTTTTTTAATGGTGTAATCCAGCTGGGTTGTTCCGCAATCATGGCAAAACATAAGACGAAGCGGGTAGAACGGCTCTTTTCCGACTTCCTCTTGCGTTAAAAAGTGAAGACAACAAGGATGCTGGCCTAAATCGATTGCTAATTCTAGATTGGTTGAATCACACACTCTACAGTTCATAATTATTTCTTTTGTTAAATATTTTAAGAGGAATAGATTACTTGAGCCGCCGGGGATGCCAGTTTAGGCTCAATAATATGGTTACCCTTGAAAGTATCGATAAGCTTTTGCTTGTTTTTCGGATCTATATAGAACAGCAAGAAGCCGCCCCCGCCCGCTCCGAGTAATTTACCTCCAATAGCACCCGAATCAAGACCCTTCTGATACATGTTATTAATATCATCATTGGAAATACTACGCTCTAATCGCTGTTTATATTCCCAGGCTGAATGGAGTAATTCGCCAAAAGCGTCCAACGATTCGTTACCATACAGAATATTTTCGGCTTCCTCCACCATTTGGTACATGACCTTGTAATCAGCTACTTTGTCTTCGATCCCCTTAATTTGTTCTGATGCTATTTTTTGAGCACTGCGCTTTATATCCGTAAAAACCATCACTAAATGGCTTTCCAGCTCACATAAACGTTCTCTTGAAATCGTTACCGGCTTCACTACAATTTCTTTTTCAGTAATAAAATCTACACGATTAAAACCGCCAACCGCAGCCATGGTTTGATCTTGGCAACCTACAGCCTCATTTAGCATTTTTCGCTCAACATATATGGCTTCATAGGCTAAATCTAAGCGCTTTATGAAACGACCTTTATAAGCATGGAGAGCCTTTAAAAGCGAGACGGTAAATGAAGAAGAAGACCCCAATCCGGTAAAAGAAGGCAAATCCGCAACCGTATGAAGCTCTATGTCTTTTGCAATGCCTAGCAATTCTAAACAAGCTCGAAATACACGGTGCTTGATATCCGCAACATTTTTAGTCAATTCAACATCGCGATAGGAGAGTCGAATCGAATAATCAAACAAGTGGCTCGGAAATTGGCTTGCAGTAACATATGCAAATTTATTAATGGCCGCAGCTAGCACTGCCCCTCCTCCGTAATTCTCGAAGTACTCCGGATAGTCTGTTCCTCCGCCAAAAAAGCTAATTCGTAAGGGTGCTTGTGTTATTATCATGCTCGTAAAAATGATGCTTGTTAGCTTTAATAAAGTCTCCTGAAGCTTGAAGGGTTTCAGGAATACCGATATCAATAAAGGGAGCCTCGGCACGAAAAACATGCACAGGAATTTCCTGCATCAAGAGCATAGGAAAAACATCCATTTCAAAACTTAAGGGCATTTTATCTGAAAACTGCCTTACAATGTGATCCGAGAATAAATAAATGCCACTATTAATCAATCCCCTTCCAGGTCTCTTTTCCAAAAAAGCCTCTAGGCGGTTTTGGTTATTTAGCTTTAGGGTACCGTAACGAGAGGCATCATCCTGCTCCACTCCAAAGACAGCCGCAGTGAAATTATTTGCATTTGCCAGTTCTAAAAAGGGCGCTAAATTTGCCAACGTCATGGAATCCCCATTACAAACAAGCCAAGCGTTCGCCTCTAAATTTGATTTTTTGATGCAATTGAGAAATCCGCCAGCCGTACCCAAGGGCTCTTTTTCCTCAACACAGCGCACATCGAATCCTTCAATAGGTTCTCCTCCAAAATAAGATTCAATAACATGACTCAAATATCCAGTTGAGAGAATTGACTGAGAAAAGCCGTTTTGCTTCAAGAACCTTAGAATCCACTCCAAAAAGGGCTTCCCTGCCACATCAGCCATGGGTTTGGGGACTTCCTTCAATACAGACTGCAGTCTGGTACCAAAGCCACCAGCTAAAATGACGGGGATAATCTTATTAAACACCGTCATATGAAATTAAACGTTCGAGTAAACCGACTGCTTAATAATGCGGTACCCTTTAATTAATTCCTGGATGCCTCTATCCAAATCCCACTCGTTCTTGAATCCGGTTGATAATATCTTTTGATTGGAGACGATATAGTCTCTTTTATCAGGATCTTCACCAATAGGCGCCTCTAGATAAACAAAACTAGGGACATGTTTTTGAATTCGCTCACAAAGTTCTATTTTGGAAAGATTTGCGTCTTCCAACCCAAAATTATAGGGCTGCCCTTTCATGGCTTCGAAATTATCAAGCGCATACATGAAAACGCGCGCAACATCCCTAATATGAATAAAATTACGCTTAAAGTGCCCTTCAAATATGACGACAGCACGGTCATTTACTGCGCGATAGACGAAATCGTTCACCAGTAGATCAACTCGCATACGCGGAGACATGCCGAATACCGTAGCCAAGCGGAAGGTAACGCTATTTTCGCGATTTAAAACGGCTCTCTCGGCGTTAACCTTTGATGTCCCATAAAGAGAAATAGGGTTGAGCGGCGTTTCTTCCGTGCAAAACTTGCCCTTTTCTCCAATACCATAACCACTATTCGTGGTTGGGAAAATGATTTTTTGATCCTTAGATGCTAATTTGCAAATCAACTCAACCGCACCTTGGTTTGTAGTTTCAGCCGCTATTTTGTCTTTTGAACAAATAGGCATTCCTACCAAAGATGCCAATGGGATAATAACTTCTGCTTTCTTAAGAAGTGGAGCTAATATAGCTTCATCTCGGGAATCTCCGTGAATAAAATCAAAACTTTCATAGCAACAACAATCCAAAAGTGAGTTTTGGCTGAATAAAAGATTATCCAGAACGGTTACTTCGTGACCTTCCTTTAAAAGCATGGGGACTAAAATTGAGCCAATATAACCGGCACCACCTGTAACTAAAATTTTCATAGCCATCAATTTAAAATAAAATTTGAAAAACAAGTTTCAAACCAATAGCCTACTTCTTGCAAGATAAAAACAATATATAGGATGTAGTTTATTCTCTTTTTAGCAAATCTATAGAATTTATATGCACTTAATTGACCTGACAAACACTTCACACTCTAAAGCCAACACAGGAATACAACGTTATTGTCGAGAGCTCTATAATGCTTTATTACAAAAACAACTCGTTCAAGCAATCACGTGGGATCCCTACCTCAAAGCTTGGCGTGGTCTGGATACAGAAGAAAAAGGTCTCTTAGATGTCGAAAGTTTAAAAAAAGTCTCTTCAAGGCGTAGGCCTACGTGGTCCATTAGGCAAAAACTAACAGGCTATGCTCGGCGCTGCTTTTACCAAGACGGACACGCATTAAAAAACCATTTTGAGGCGCTTATCGTTCCCGAGGTTTTTTCAGAAGACAACTACAATAATTTTCCTCGCCTTGCATCGAACCTCGACAGTGGCCCCAGGATAGCTATTTTCCACGACTCAATTCCCTTAAAATTCCCTCACCTATCTTCCCCCAAGACCATTGCTCGATTATCCTGCTATATGCAACAACTCGCAACATTTGATGCAGTAGCTCCCAATTCTGAAGCTTCTAAGAACGATCTTCTGGAGGCCTGGAATGCTTTGCATATCAAGAACATTCCATTAGTAAAGGCACTCCCCCTTTGTGTTGAGCAAAAAAATGAACCCAAAATTCAATTTAGTTATGACAAAACGACAAAAAACATTCTTTGCGTTGGATCTATCGAAGGCCGAAAAAATCACGTTGCCTTACTTGAAGCGGCTGAAACGCTATGGGCCAAAGGGGAGGATTTCCAACTCACCCTTGTTGGGCTACTAAATCACGAGTCTGGCCAAAAAGCAAAAACGCTTATCGATGCTCTTAAGGAGAAAAAGAGAGATCTGCGCTGGTTGGGTTCAGTTAACGAAGAAATTTTAAATTTCGAATATTCGCAGGCCTACTTTACCATATACCCTTCGCTCTACGAAGGGTTTGGCTTGCCCGTTCTTGAATCTCTGGTTAGGGGCATACCCTGCGTCAGCTCAATGGGAGGCGCGCTTAAGGAAACCGCTCAAGGCGGAGGCTGCTTACTCATGGAGGACACTTCCTCTCAGTCCATTGCTGATTGCCTGGCCAGACTACTTCATGATGAAGCCCTCCATAGAGCATTAGTTCAAGAAGCGCTAAACAGAAAATTCAGAACCTGGGATGAATATACCGATGATCTCTTAGATCTGATTGAAAAAGCGAAAGCATTAAAGGGCTCCGGAACCATTGAACAGAAATAACAATACAGCAATTCTATATCCACCCCTGCCCTTGGGCAATTTCTTCTAATGAGCCTATATGCAGGCCTTGGCGTTTCTCAAGAATCTGCACAAAGACTCCCGCGTCCAGTAAATTATCCGGCGTGCCTGTATCCAGCCAAGCAATACCTCTGCCTAGCTTTTCCACCCTCAGACTATCTTGTTCTAAATAAATTTTATGGAGATCGGTTATTTCGAGTTCTCCACGAGCGGAGGGTTTTAATGATTTTGCGTAGCCAACCACTTTGTCATCGTAGAAATAAATTCCGGGGATCGCGTATTTAGAGCGTGGCGATTTGGGTTTTTCCTCGATACTCAAGACATGGCCGCTATTATCGAAATCTACCACACCATATGCTTCCGGATTCGAAACAGGATATCCAAATATAGTTGCGCCTGTTTCACGCTTATTCACTCGTTGCAAAATATTGACAAAATCGTTTCCAAAGAAGAGATTGTCTCCTAAAATCAAAGCACAAGGTTCGTTTCCGATAAATTGCTCACCTATAATAAACGCTTGAGCCAAGCCTTCTGGCTTGGGTTGTTCTGCATAAGAAAAGCTCACCCCCCACTGCGAACCGTCCTTAAGGAGTTTTTTAAATAATGGGAGATCATCTGGAGTAGAAATAATTAAAATATCCCGAATGCCTGTTAACATGAGAACCGATATAGGATAATAGATCATCGGCTTATTATAAACCGGCATTAATTGTTTGCTAACGGCTACCGTTAACGGATAAAGCCTTGTTCCACAACCGCCCGCAAGCACAATTCCTTTTCGCCTAGTCATTTCCTAATCCTAATCGTTGACGTTGATAATTTCGTTTAGCAATATGCTCGCACCATATTTGGTTACCCAAGTACCATTGAATTGTCTTTCGCAAGCCATCGGAGAACGTGTGTTTCGGTCTCCATCCAGTTTCTTTTTGTATTTTATCACAATTAATAGCATAACGGCGGTCATGTCCAGGACGGTCCTTCACATACTTTATTAATTCCGAGTAAACACCTCCTTTGGATCTTGGCCTTAATTCATCGAGAATCGAACACAGCATATCGACTACTTCATTATTTTTCTTTTCACACAAACCACCAATATTGTACGCCTCCCCTAGTCTGCCCTTTACTAGAACAGCAAAAATAGCCTCGCAGTGGTCTTCCACATATAGCCAATCTCGCACATTTTCACCATCCCCATAGACGGGGAGTGGTTTTTCTTCTAGCGCATTCAAAATCATCAGCGGGATCAGTTTTTCCGGAAACTGATAGGGGCCATAATTATTGGAGCAATTTACTTTTAGCACAGGCAAACCATAGGTTTCCCGATAGACTCTGACAATATGGTCACCAGAAGCCTTGGAAGCCGCATAAGGGCTATTTGGGGAAAAGCAACTCTCTTCAATAAATGCCGGATCGGTTGCAGACAAACTACCGAAAACTTCATCTGTTGAAATATGCAAAAAGCGGAAATCGTTTTTTTCAACAGAATTCAATCGCTTATAATAAGTACGGCAAGCCTCCAGAAGGTCAATAGTGCCCATAACATTTGTTTGAAAAAATGGTTTCGGGGAATCAATCGAGCGATCCACATGGGTTTCCGCAGCAAAATTGATCACTTGTGTGATTTTTTCTCGTTTCAAAATTTCCTCAATAAAGGCTCTATCGCCTATATCGCCTTGAATAAAGTCATAACGAGGATCCTCATCAACCCCTTTCAAATTTTCCAAATTACCCGAGTAAGTCAACTTATCCAAATTGATTACGCGGTCGACCTGATCCCTAGATAACGTTTCTAAGCAATAATGAATAAAGTTTGATCCAATAAAGCCCGCTCCTCCAGTGACAAGCAACGCAGGCATCAGTTTTTCCAATTTAATAAAGTTTTCATCACAACTTCATTCACCTCAGTGAGGGGAATACCATAACCCATAATTTTTGAAGAATCCAAAATACAATTGGAACGCGGTGTCTTAGCTGCTTTTTGCATAAATTCGTCCTCATCCGTAAAAAACCTAAAATCCTTAACACATACTTTTGTCTCTTTCATGATTTCGGTGATCTCTTTAGCCGTAATCGAGCCCGGATTGGTTACATTATAGATGCCAAAGGGAATATGCTTTTTCCAGGATTCCCAAGTAGCTTGAACAAATTCCCCTAAATGAGAGATAGAATTTTGAACATTTAGTAGGGTATCATATTGCATAAGCTTGCTGAGATAGTTACGCGGCCCATTGAACTCATCAAAAGGGATCCTGAGACGCCAAATGTAGCAATTTACAGCACCCTCCAGGACTTCCTCCCCAAGACCTTTTGTACCACTGTAGAAGCTGCAATTATTCGATCTAAAACAAAAGTTAGGAGTATCCTCTTCTTTAAAACCCGCCCCATCAGGCCGTGCGCCAGAGTAAATACATCCAGAAGAAACATGCCCCCACGGAATATTATTCTCCTCACAAGCCTCCCGAACCACACCTGGCAAAACAGCATTTCCCGCCAGACATTCTGCCTTATGCATTTCACAAGCATCCACGTTCGGTTTTCCCGTGTACCCCGCAGCATTGATTACAAAGTCAAAAGCGCTATTCTTTAAAAATGCAGCTAATTGCCCCGGAATAGTATAATCAACTTCCTGTCGACTCAAACTGTAAAACGGGATACTTTGACCGAAAAAAAAGCGCTTGTAAGCTGAAGCCACATAGCCGCCTCCACCCAAAAGCAATACGCTAGTGTTTTTCATGAATTATTGGGGAATAACTTGTTATAATATAGATAATGAATATTCATTTCCCAAAAGGCAAGTATCGAACATTAAAACTCTATGAGGACTTGACAACTTATTTTCTTAAAAAATTAACTCCGAATAGCGGCTATATTGCGGACACAGGAAGCTATTAATTGTATTTACAAAAATGCCCTTTTCGAGTTATATAAAACAAAGAAAAACTACAACCTTCTTCAGAGATCTAAGGTTAACCGCAACATGGACAAAACAAACATTATATTCATTTCCCCACGGTTACAAAATTTCAGAGGACACTTATTTGAATATATTTACAGTGTCAGCCAGCATTTAGATAAAGAAAAATACAATATACATGTTTTTGGATCATCAAACGCCTCACAAGAAATAGTGGCTAAATTCGACAATTTTACTCCTTTTTTTATTTCTCCAGTAATCCAGCAACCTGCAAATAAAAAAGAATCTATAAAAAAACGGATTAGGGACACATGTCGAAAGCTTTTAAGAAACTATCGATTAGGCATGTTACTCGCCATGATAAATGACTCTTTACAATTTTTATCGGAAATGCGTAAGTTTTTAACTTATACAAAAAAACTCTTTGACGGTGAACAGTGTGTCTTTTTCATAGATTCGATTGAAGAACGTAGATTATTAGGATATTCGGTTTTCTTTTTTTTATTAAGAAAAACTCATGAGCTCATATCTAATAAAAGTTTGCTCGTTCTAAGGTATTCGAATATAAGAACTAAAAAAACTTCAACGCTTTTCCACAAGATGCTGACCAAATTTACTTTGGCAGGTATAGCAAAATGTCAATCATCCTCAAAAATCACGCTACTTACAGATAGTGCCCAACTAAAGGAAGAGCTCGAACCTCTCCTTAAAAGCCGTATACACCTCATTCCCATCCCCGCATTTAGAGTTGATAATTTTGATATTCGCATAAATAAATCGATGCATGGATCTAATAAAACGATCATATCTTACATAGGAGGAGCCCATTTTCAAAAAGGATGTGACTTTATTTTTAAGCTCATAGGATCCCCAAAAATCGCATCAATGCAAATCGAAATGCACGTACAGCTAGACGAACAAGAACTGGAGTCCTTGAAGGCTATATCACTCAAAGATTATATAGCAATTCAAGAAAACATAAAACATAATAAAATTCATCTAATCCCTAAAAATCTTCCATCAGAGGTATATAATCAAGTTTTTCAAAATACAGACATAATGCTTTTCCCATACCGCGGAATTCATTACCAGAAATGCACATCTGGAATTTTTTCAGAATGTCTTAGTATGGGTAAAATACCTGTAGTTTCAAATTCAACATGGATGGAGAAAGAGCTTCTAAAGCTGAATTTGAACGATCTCATCTTTCAAAACAATTCTTTTGAGGCATTTGAAAAGAAAACTATTGAAATAGTTGACAATTTAAATTTTTACCAAAACTCCATCATAAAAGCATCAAACAATTGGAGAAATTACCATAATCCTAAATCCTTAGCTAACGAGGTTATGAGAAACATCGAAACTGTTTACTCGGATGCTCGTAATTTAACAGAAAAAAGCTTAACATATTAAATTTCACACAAATTGACTAATTCCATTTCATGCACAGCACTACCGCAGTATATAATCATTCCGTTCAAGCAAACCAAACACAAAAGCATTTATTACTAACGATATTTAATAGCATCGTAATTTTCAGTTTAGTATACTGTGCGATACCTAAATATTTCATTGGAGATCCTAGAATAATCAACATTCGACTTATTGTATTCCCCCTAATTACAGTAAGCCTTTTAGCCCAATTACTACTCCTGCTCACATTAAAAAGGCCATCACGAATAATCTTTATCTCTTATGCAATTATTCTTTATGCATCCTTATTGGGCTTCATAAATTTTTCAAATTTATATTTTACATGGAAATGGTTCTCCATAGATATGCTAAGCCAATTTTCATTTATTGCCGGATTAATATTTGTTCAGGCGAATGGTTTGCAAAAAACTTTCTCAATATTAACTACAGTTTTGATTATCATCCTTCCGCTTATGCTATTAGGATTCTTAACGATTTTTGGTGATTACGCACAAATGGAATACTATGGTCGGGCATATGATGGATCTGGTTTTTATATTGAATTTATTATGGTTCTTATTCTGCCGATGTTCTGGCTCTCATTAACAAAAAGGGAGCACTCCAAGTTTAAAAATAAATGCATAATTGTTCTTGGCTACTTGCTATGCCTGATCTTTTCCTACATATCAGCAACTAAATCAACATTTCTTGGGTTAGTCGTGTCTTCGGGACTAGTATGTTTCTTTGAGTACAATCGTAAAGTAGCAATTGGTCTTCCCTTACTCATTCTATCCTCAATTTTAGTCTTCATAAACTGGGATAGCCTGATCTCCTCCTTGGGCTTTCTCGGGCACCGCCTTCAAACGTTTGATTATAATACCGAAGGACGATGGGTAGAGTTACAAGATATGACACAACAGGTAGGCGAATACCTCATTATAGGAGCAGGAAATGGCATAGGAGTATACAGTTCTATTTCTGCTAAAATAGGAACATTTTATACCAATGATCTACACGTTGGTCTAGCCAATTTCCTGCTTAAGGGAGGAGTGATAGGCTTGTTCGCCATTCTGATCCCAGGGATTGCTGGAATAATTAAAATTATTGCAAACAAACCAAACCCTCTCATTCAAGGCTCGTTCACAAGTCTAATAGCGTGGTACGCCATGGCGGCTACCACCTCAGGATACAACAGTATAAGTTTGTTTATGTTGGGCATAATAACACAAGTATTATTCAGTCAAAAAACATCTTCAAAACAATGAGTGTTGCCATAGGTATTCCTGTACATGGCTCTTCCCAAGAGCTCTTAAATTTATTAAAAAACATATACGCTTGTGAGCATCCTCAAATTCAGACAGCCGAAATCATAATTACAAATAGCGGCCCCAAAATTGATCGGAAGATATCCGAACTTAAGCTAAGCATAATTGAAGTTCCTCATCATTTTTATTGGTCCCGATCGGTTGAGACAATTTATAATCATTTTCACAAAAGCAACGCCTCGGCGTTAATATTAATGAACCATGATTGCCTCCCTAAAGATGACTGTTTTATAAAAATTTTAGATTTCCACAAAAACTACCCGACAAGCGTTGGGCATGTTGTTCTCTTAAATAAAGCAGCTAATGATACTATTTTTTGGGCTGGTTGCCGAAATGAAAAATTTGCAGCAGCGTTTACCGAACCCTACAAGGGAAACAGCGTAATGTGCTTACCAAAGTTGCCGTATTCAACAACCGCCGCACCGGCTCAATGCTTAATCCTCCCAAAGAGTACTGTTAGGCCAAAATATCTGCATGCAAAATTGTTTCCACATTACGCATCTGATCATGTACAAACTGCCCTTCTCAAAAAGAATGGAGTACCGGTATTAATTATACCGAATGCATTTGCTTACATTAGCTTGGCTGATAGGGCTAAAAAGTGCGCTAGGATGCATCCAGATACATGGAAAACCTTCTGGGATTGCTTATTTGCAGCCTACTCGCCTAGATATATAACGGTAAATTTCATTGCCCCCTTTTACACACGAACATCTTTTATCGAAGCTACGCTCCTTTCGATAAAACTTGGGTTTGGACGAATTGCTAAAACACTTTTGGAAAGATTCAAGATTATTCCTCCATTGCAATAACAACTAGATTACAAAGTTCGATGAGAACTTAAGCTATTTTCGTATAAATCTATATATTGGTTCGAGAATTTAGCGAAAGAAAAATTATTACAAACATGCGCTCGCCCCTTTTGTCCAAGTAGATCCCTTTCAGCTTTCGTTTTTTTTAACATATCGATAACACTTTGAGCTAAGGCGGCAAAATCGCCTACTGGAGTAACAGAACCATAATCTGCAAGAATTTCCCTGGCTGCACCAACATCTGTTGAAACACAAGGCGTTGCACACAACATAGCCTCTGCAAGCACCAAACCAAACGATTCTGTTTTCGAAGTTAAACAAAGCAAGTCGATTGCATTCATGACTTTAGATACAGGCTGAACCCCTGAGATAAGAATACAAGATTCCAGTATCCCATGATCTGTTAACATTTTAATCAATTCTTTATTTGAAGAAGATATAAGAGGTCCACACATTAAAAACTTAACCGGCAATCCCAGCCGCTTAAGCACAATAGTTGCTGCTTTAATAAAATCTTCACACCCTTTGTCTTGATGGAATCTTCCAACTAAACCGACAAGGAAAACGTCATCAATGATATTTAAATTCGAACGCAATTCCACGCGATCATTCAAACTTGGAACAAATAATTCGCTATTCACTCCATTTGTAATATAGAGACTTTTAGTACAAGAAAATCCGGAGGTGACATGGCTTTCCAACGCATTTTTTGAACAAAATATAATTTTTTTCGGCATGATATGCGAAAGATAACGCATGAACTTTACTAACAGATATGTAGATAAGTTGAGACTCTTCATTCTTACATCTGCATGGTGAATAGACCAAAAAACAGGAATTTTCTTTATATGCAATAATGTTGCTATGCTTGCAAAAATACTTCCGTGATAAAGCCATCCCTGCACTAAATCAGGGTCTTCTTTTTTCAGAATTTGCCTAATCTTTATCAGCATAAGGGGAAAAAGCAGAGGATTCTTAGTATAGTTTAATTGATATACTGTAATTTTCTCTTGATTGAGAAGATGGTAACAATTGTTTCCTTTTTTTAATGGCGCCAAGAGCACCAAAGAGACTCTTATGTCATGCGTCACTAGAGAATTCATTAAGTCTACCAAAACTCTCTCTCCCCCACCCAAATTTAGGCCTGTTGATATAAAAACGATCTTCACTGATGAAATAACCTCTTTATCAATTTAAAACTCCCTCGACTATTGTTACTATCTTTCCATTTACGATAGCCCCATCAAACTCTGCCTCAACCTTTTTACGACTAGCCACCCCCATGGGTTTTATTTGTTGTGGATTATTAATAAAATATTCCATTGCCTTAGCCAAATCCCGCGAATCTTGTTTTTTTACCAAAAAACCATTGCTCCCATCACAAACCGTTTGTCTACAACCAACATTATCTGTGGTGATAATAGGTTTACTTGCGCACATTGCCTCCAAAATGGTTCTGGGACATCCTTCTCTGTAAAAAGAAGGTAAAACAAATACACTACACTGCTTTATATAGGTATATACTTCGCCAGATGTCTCAACCGACCCCAAATACTCTATTCCTACCTCATTGACAAAACGATCTAACTCCTCAATTTTTACAGCATTAGGATGGCCTGTTTCCATCTGCCCCAATAACTGAAATTTGATATTCGCATACTTTGATTTTATAATCTTACAAGCATCTACATATTCCCTAACTCCCTTATCATAAATCAGACGCGCACTCATAAGAAAAACAATAGGCCTCACACAAGCAGGACACGATTCACATATAGAGGTATCTACTCCCGATCCCATAATGACACTATTCTTTACGCTCTTTCCCAAAAAACCCCACTGTTGGAATAATTCTCTATCATCCTCATTTTGAAAAATAACGTGCGCATTAAGCCTTAAAACAAATTTATACAACACCTTCATTATTACCAATAACACCCGTCTTCTGCGCTCCCTTCCTGGAGTAAAGACATACCCTAGCCCAGTTATCATAGCAATAGACTTGGTTTTCCTGCTTAAAAAAGCAGCAATACTACCAAATACAACAGGCTTATGGTTGTAATTAATAATAATATCTGGCTTATGGGCTTTAAGAATAAAATACAACCTGAAGAGATATCCAATATCCATTACCGGGTTAGCTCCGGTACGAGCACACTTAGCAGTAATATATTGAATACCCATTTCATCCAATGTTTGATGCACCTTATCGTCATAGTCTGCTGTGCAAGCAACCACATTCCAGCCCTGAGCTTGCATGGCTGCCATCAAATCTCTTCTCAGGTTAATAAGATAACGCGCATGTGCTCCATTTATTAATACTTTTTTCACTGACTTTCTTATAGATGAAGGCGATTTTACAAAACAAATTTACGTTCCAGATTGACGTCAAGCAAGTTTATTCCCGACGCAAACTGAACCCAAACAAAAAGAACTCCTTGCTCACACCACAACGTCCTTTAACCAAGATTTATTGGCAAAGTACCAATCCACAGAGGCCTGAAGGCCTTCTTGAATAGAGACTTCTGCTTTCCAGCCGAGTAGCTTTTGGGCTTTATTGGCATCGGCCTGTGTTTCCATGAGATCCGCTTTATGGAAGGGTTTATGCTCTATTTTCGCCTTCTTCCCCAGTGCTTGTTCGATCGAGTGAATGACTTCTAGAAGGGTTGTCGGCTCCTTGCCTCCGCCTAGGTTGATAATTTCGTAGCCTAGGGGCCGAGAGGCCAAGATGGTTCCGCGAGCTATGTCATCGATGTAGGTAAAGTCTCTAGATTGCTCGCCTGTGCCAAAAAGTTCGAGGGGTTGGCCTGTATCAATCCACTTTATGAAGCGGAAAATGCTCATATCAGGTCTTCCAGCCGGTCCGTAGACGGTGAAGTACCGCACGATGGAAACATCTATTCCATAGAGATGATGGTAAGAATAAGCGGTTACTTCCGCTGCTTTTTTAGAGGCTGCATAGGGCGAAATGGGCGTATTGACAGGCAGGTCTTCGCTGAAGGGCATTTTTTGCCCCGCGTACAGCGAGGAAGTAGAAGCAAGAACCAGCTTCTTATTCTCTTTATCCTTCATGCACTCAAGTAAGTTGAGCGTGCCGATAACGTTTGTCGTCATGTAAACATGAGGGTTTTCCATGCTGTACCGAACGCCCGCTCTAGCCGCAAGGTTAAAGACGCAGTCAAAGTTATGTTCTTTAAATAAACCTTCCAGGGCTGGTTTGTCTTCAATGTCAATGGGGTGAAAGACGAAATTCTCATAATCCTTAAGCTGCTCAAGCCGGTGTTGCTTAAGGCGTACATCGTAATAGTCATTCAGGTTATCCAAGGCGACAACACAGTTGCCTGCATCCAATAAATATTCGGCTACTTTTGAGGCAATAAACCCGGCAACTCCCGTCACTAAAAAAGTTTTCATGTAATCCTTTATAATGCCAATTTCCCCCAAATGGAAATGCTAATTTATAGGCCGCAATAAAAGAATCCTCCCCCATGCATATTTAACTCCCAAGCAGTAATCCTGTAATAAAATCAAGTATATTATCTGTTTTATAAAAAAAATATACAACAAAGGCCAGGAAACTTGACTTTTTACACAAACAGATGGGATCATAATAAAACAACCCCATTAACCTGTTACCGATTTCGAACATGAATAAGATCTCTACCTATTCCTTTAAGAAAAAGTCCTGTACTGATGATATTCAGCGCTTTTACCAAAAAACCATTCACCCCATTGTTCAAGAAATTATCCCCGAAGGAAATTTGTTATCCAGCAATAACACACGTAGGCAAAATTCTGAAAGTTGCATGCGGATAGTGTTAAAGGACAAGAAAACGGATGATCTCTTAAAGCATACAGAAACGTTGTATTATATCATCCTAGGACAAGGAATTTCTCTGGAAGAGGGTTTCCAAGAGATCAATAACGAGATTCAGACTCTTTTTAAGGACCTGGAAATCCCCAAGAGCCTCTTGCTAAACATTAACCATACTGCGTATGAGCGAATCCAGTTAAGAGAAATCAAGGTTTTACATACACTATCCATTGTCCCTCAATCTAAGTGGCTTGATCCGCTCTATTATTGCCTGCTTTCCCCGAATGAGCATTACGAAAGAATGCGCCTAGGGCACATCCCTGGGAAAAAGGATGTTTCGGCCGGTTTCTATAAATGCATGCAGACTATCATTGGAGAATCGTTTGCGTATAACAACGACACCCCAAGCACAATATGCAAGGCAATCGCAAACGATTATTACCAGAATATGTACGAAATTGATACCAACAACGGTGCGTTGACTACTTTTAAAGAAACAGTTCTAGATCAGATGGTAGATCATTTTATGCGGCGGATGCACGCAATCCTCTGCGATAATCCCTTTTTATCTGGAACAGTGGAATGGATTGCGTATGTTCTCTGGAAGTTTATGGATAGTGAAAAGGACATGCCGCTTGCCCTTTTACTCACAAATGCTTTGCTAAGACGCTATGGTCACCCCCTTTTTAGCTTTAATGACATAAGCGAAACAGAAAATCCAAAGATCACGTCAACCGAGGATGCGTTAACGATCATCTTGAACGGGCAAAAACTACTCACTAATGAATTTTACCTGATTCCCAAAAGATTTCAGAACATCAAAAATCCCTTTTGCGATGTAGAATTTCAATTTAAACATGAATATTAAAATGCAACGGGAAAATACTTAACTGTTCGAACATTATGAATAAAAAAATAAGCCTCACCCCTGTGCTTTTAAATTTCCCCAATAGAAATACTACCGAAGGAAACTCAAAGGTCATCGAAGAAAAACCCTCATTTAACATAGCCCGCTTCATCGAGAAAAATATTGAGCCGGACATAAACACAATTTTTTTAGATACGAAAAACTTAATTAATGGCATTCAAAACAACCCTAACCTCAAAAAAGTCGTCTATTGGCAAGCTTTATTAACTCATCGAAAAGTCGATTTAATTTTTGAAAAATTTAATAAGATATATATTTTAGCCCAGCAAAATGAATCTTTGTACATTTGTTTTCAAAATGTACAAAAACAGATCAAACGTGTCTTTAATAAAACGCCTGAAGTACAATTCCTAAAAGCCTGCAATAACACCCTACTAGAAAAACATGCATTAAAAAGCATTGATTTTGTGGATGAATTAGAAGGCCTCAATCTAGATCAATTGTTCAACCTCTCAGACAAAATGCTTTCTCCTGCGACCCACTACAACAGGATCAATAAAGGATTTACCCAAAATAAAGGGATTCTCTCTATTAGCTTTTATAAATGCCTAAAGTTAATTTTCCATAAATCTTTTTCATTCGAAAATGATGACTTAACAACGCTTCTAAAGGCCTTTTTCCATACGTATTACGGCAATATTTATTATAAGAACCCTCTAAAAAAAGAGTTCAATTTCCTCAATAAAACACAGCTGAAACATCACGTAGATCACTTTGAACTTTGGACAGAGTCCTTAATCCATACGCATAGCATTGATCTAAAAACAACACAAGGCATTGCGCACTACTTTTACCATGTCATGGACAAGGAAAAAGATATCGCTTTTGGGATGATCGTCATTAATGCCCTTTTGCGATGGAATAAATTACCCCTGTTCTTTATTGAAGGCATGGATAATTCGTTTGACATAAATGTGAATTCCCCTGAAAAAGCATTTAAAATCATCATTGATGGTCAAAAATTTCTGCAACAAAAATTGCCCACTAAACCTGATTTTAACTACCCGTATTATGACATTACATTCAACTTCATTAAGACTTAACACGCAATAACAATCCGAACAATTAAAGCAAGAACAAGAACGCAAGTATTACGTAAAAAACAAATCACATAAGTCGTTAATTCAATAAAGTACCAAATTGACACTGAATAAAAAATTTCATAACTTTGGCTGGTTATGAAATATATATTAAAATCGCTAATACTATCGATAACCACAATAATAACTTGCCATATTTACGGTGAAATTGATTACACTGGAAATATCAATGTAATCGAGCCTATAGGAAATAATCACCCGGGCATACCTATGGTAGATCACCATAGTAGCGCCCAACCCACTACGGTTGACAAATATTTAGTCATATATGATAACCGCAAGAATCCAGACGGCTTCGATTTTTTTGGAACTTGGGTTTCAGCTGGACTATTACGTGCTGTTGTCGTCAATGAGTCTAACTTTAACAAAGACATCAACGCCATGGATCGCACAAGCGATAATTTAAACCGATCAAATTTCCTGGATCAGGTATTATCAAGTAATGTACATGCTGACATAAGTGGCTTTATTCCCACAAAAAAGATAAAAGGTATCATATGCCATAAAGGCAAAAAGTGTCCCTCTCTTGGCGAAAAGGTAAATCGGCTTATTCAAGGATACATATATATATCAGTCCAACCAATAGCACCCGATCCCAAGGAAGAGAAGTCCGCTGCTCCAATTCCCAGCAAAACAAAATCCACTCCTATCGAAAAACTATCTACAACAGAAGAATCCTTGCCAACTTTTGGGTCATTGACTCTTTCAGATGAGGTAATGAGGCAGTTAGAGGAATGATAAAAAAAACCTGGCATAATGTGTAACCTATTCGCCACGGAAACGCCATAAACCAAGCAACATTATCAGCAGCTGGCTAAGCATAAAGATGGCCAGTGCCAAGAATGCGGAATCAATAAAGCCGTAAGAATGGAGGCCAACGCCAAGCATATTGGTGCCAAACCAAGACCAGCTGGTGACAATGTTGCCGAAAATAGCCATAAGCAAAAAGCCCTTTTCCTTAACAAGCTTGCCCCATTTGGCATGGAGCATGATGATACACCAGAGGACAATCAAAAGGGCTCCGTTTTCCTTGGGATCCCATCCCCAAAAGCGCCCCCAGCTCTGGTCCGCCCAGATACCCCCAAGCATTGTGCCCACAAAACTAAATAATGTGGCAAACGCTATTATGCCGTAGACCATTTTAACCAGCGTTTTGGTAAACACCTTATTATCACTACGACTGAAACTGTTCTTCAGTATGCCAAACATGGCAAGTATCCCTGCCAGAAACATCGCAGCATAACCCAGAGTGATAACGATCACATGGGTAGAGAGCCAGAAATTAGAATCTAGAACCGCGCGCATCATTTCTAGGGTATCACCCGACATAGCCAGATTGTGTGCGATAATCAGTGTGGTAAAGCCTATGAAAGCAGCAACCGCTGCGCCAAGGCCATTTTTATAAATTTTTTCGATTACAAGAGCCAGCAAGACAGCTCCCCACCCTACAAATATTGCCGAAGAATATAAATTGGTAACTGGCGGACGCCCCTGAAGATACATGCGCATTCCAATCCCAAGGGTGTGCACAATGAAAGCGATTAATAAAAGCCCAAACGCAACCCGAAGCAACACGTTCTTTTTAAAAACCCAACCGAAGAGAACAAGGATAAGGCACAAGACATAAACCTGTATGCTGACATAAAAGGGTTTTATCGTATTAAATAACGTCTCCAGTTGCATGCGAAAAGAGAGACTCCCCTGTGCTAATTTTTCATAAATAGAGGACGCTGCTTGGTTAAATTGTACCGAATCCTCCGCACGCCACGCTTGAATGAGCGTTGCATAGTCGAGAATAATGGGATTAAGCTCACGCGTAAATGCCGCTCCCAAAAGCAGTTGACCAAGATTCATCCAGGGAGTTGTCCCATCTTCCAATTTTTCATTGCTGGGAAAGATACCGATGCTATTTTGCCCCGCTAGCGCAACAAAAGAATCCGCTAACTGAACAAACTCCTGCATCGCCTCCGTATCAACCGGCTTACCTTCCTGTAAATTACGCATACTTACAACACCTTGATTGATAACAGCAAGCCAATGGGCATATTCCTGATCAAGCTGGTTAAGATTTCCAGCGGGATGGATCGTTGTGAGCAGTTGTTCGTAAAGCGTAAGGCTTTCGCTTAAGTGGGTGATTTGTCGCTCAAATGCCGATCTTAATTGAGATTCAGGGTTAACATTATTTGCCTGGTTATTAATGGCAGGAAATTGAGGCAACAACTCCTTATAGGAGAAATATTTGCCATCAGCCTCCTTCCAACCAAATAGCCCAAGAACCTCCGGATTATCAATACGAAAGACCTTATATGTATTGGCTACCTCTGGTCTCATAAAAACCTCCGCCAACCAAATAGCTGCAGGAAGCTCCTGCCCATTAGGAAGCTGCGCTGATTGTTTTTTTGATAAAACGAGCAAGGTGTTACGCGCCAAAGTATCGAGTGGCTTGATACGCCCTCCGTGCTGAACGGGTATTTGTGAGAAAACCTTTATATCCCATTCATTTGCAGCAAATGATTTCGGTAAAAAGCCGGCAAATAGTGAACAAGCAAAGGCTAACAAAAGCAAAGGAAGAACCTTGATACGCATATAAAAAAAATAAATAAATCAAATGATACTCAATCAGACTGGGGAGCCAGCGAGGTTCGATCAAGATAAATATGAGGAAAGAAAAACTAATCTAAATAATAACAAGGCAATAAGCTATGCCTAAAAACACAAATCGAGCCGGGGGGAGCCGGCTCGACATTGCGCTAACCAAGTACTAGGACTTGGAAAAAACCCAAATGAGGTTAAACAAGTATAGTTTAATAAATTAACTAACTTTTCTCACCTGAAGATGGTCATAAGAAGCCTTCATGATTTTAACAACTACAGCGTAGCTGATCTCGAACTGTTTTGAAACAGCATTCATGGACAAACCGGAGTTAACCGCACCTTTAACAGCATCACGCAATTCGGCGGTGATTGTTGTACGACGACGTCTTGTACCTGGTTTGCGAGCAGACAACTTAATGTTGTACTTTTCAATTAGGGCTTCTGCAAGATCCTTAGGGCTAATTGCACTATCACTGAAGAAATCTTCCAGCTTGCAGTCCATAGCCTTACGGCGCTCTTGTTTATCTTGTAGGTCGCGTTTACGCTCGGCAAGGCGTGCTTCTTCGCGCTCTACTTCTTTTATTTCTTTGTCTAGATCCATTGTTTGTTTCTTTCTATTGTTTTATTGCGATTAAAATCAAAATTTAACATTTCAACCTTAGTGAAAAAATGTAAAAAAATAAAGCCTAATTTTTTGATTTTGAGTTATTTTTATACCCATTCCGTTGTAAAGATGAATAATGAGAGAAAATATGCATTTATTCAAGAAAAAAATAACATTAAGTAAAAATTAATTATAATACCACAAAGAAAATGGCCACTAAATAGTCGTTAATAATAATATTTAATAAAAAATAAACAAAAGACAGCCAATGAGATAGCGATTTTCAGCCAAAATCAGTACTAACCATTATAATAAATGATAAATAGCTGCTAAAACACAAAAAACAACTTGCGAAAAGGCCTTTATCTAATAATACTCTAGAAAAACAACCCTGTATGGTAAAAATTAAGGCCCTCATCTTCCAACTGCTAATACTGACGGTTTGGGATGCCGCAATGGCTCAAGCCGTAAATGAAAAGGAAGCAACCCCCAAAATTACATCTGTTTACGTGATACCCGTAGAGGGGCAAATATCTAAAGCCCAACTATATGTCCTGCGCAGAGGCCTAAAACAAGCCATTCAAGAGAACGCTGATACCGTTTTATTGAGTATGGATACCCCGGGAGGCGATCTGGCCACTACCTTGGAAATGATGGAAATGCTGGATAAATTCAACGGAACAACGATTACCTATGTAAACGATGAAGCCATATCCGCAGGTGCCTATATTACTGTGGCAACAGATTTAATTTACTTTTCACCCAACGGGTTAATTGGGGCTGCTGCCGTTATACAAGGTACAGGCGCGGATGTTCCCGAGACAGCTCAATTGAAGATTAATAGCTACCTAAGGGCAAAAGTGAGAAGCCTGACGGGGAGCTATCGATACCGATCTGACGTATTACGAGCCATGATGGACAAAGATTTTGAGTTCACGATAGGCGAAACCGTCTTAAAGCAGAAAGGGGAATTACTGACCTTAACCGCTCAAGAAGCAATCAAGCTCTACGGCGAACCCCCAGAAGCACTATTAGGCTCAGGAATATTCCCAAACATTACCTCATTGCTGGATTATCTATACGGCAATGACCATTACGTACAAAAGGATTTTGTGACTTCATGGTCCGAAGAGCTCGCAAAATGGTTAAATAAGATAACTCCCCTACTGCTGGGATTGGGATTACTGTTTTTATTCATAGAATTTAAAACGCCCGGCTTCGGTGTATTTGGGGTAACTGGGGTAATATTAGTCATTTTGGTATTTCTAAGTAGTTATGTGGCTGGCCTTGCAGGCTACGAGCCTATCTTGTTTTTTGCCCTAGCACTGGTACTGATCGGAATAGAAATTTTCGTCTTCCCGGGCACCGTGATCAGTGGCTTACTGGGGATGATGCTACTAATCGGGTCTATTCTATGGGCATTGGCAGATATATGGCCGACGAAGGATTTTAAATTTTCTTTAGACTTATTTATATCTCCTGTCATGGATCTGGCTATTGGAGTACTCATTGCCGTTACGGGATCCTATATCATTGGGCGCTTTTTCTTAAAAAAATGGGTGCGAAGCAGCTTGATTCTCAATCAAAGCGTTACAAACATGCAGCGCAAGAATACCGTTGCAACAACATTGAAAGAAGGAGATATTGGCATTGTTACGAAAACATTGCGGCCATCTGGGGAAATCGAAGTTCATGGGAAGCGATACGAAGCGCATGTGAAATTTGGAGTCGTGGAAGCTAAATCCAAAGTTGAGGTGTGTGAAATAAGAAGCCTTTCTATACTTGTGAGAGAAATCAAGACATGACCATTATTATTACATTAATACTGATTGGGCTGATGCTCATCATTTTTGAAATTATTGTGCCTGGAGGTGTTTTAGGATTCTTAGGAGGGGCAGCATTGTTAGGCGCTTGCGTTTATACGTATTTGGATTATGGCCTAACAAACGCAATCGGGGTCTTTGTATTTAATTTAGCGATGTCGGTCGTCGCTATTGCCTTCGCTTTGAAGTTTTTACCAAAAACGAAAATCGGACAACGCATGTTTCTGAACAAAGCAGTTGATGATAAAAGTACTGCTGCGCAAGGAACAGATGAACTCATTGGTAAAACAGGGGAAACCTTGACAACCTTAGCCCCGACTGGAATGATAAGTATTGAAGGCCAACAATATGAAGGATTTTCCCAAGATGGGTTAATCCCCAAAGGCAATCCCATTATAGTTTCCGGAAGAGATAATTTTAGAATCATCGTACGTAAGCACCAACCCTAAAAACACATACCTATATATATGACACAAGTACTACCACTTCACTTAGCCATCACAATCGGCGGAGTATCGCTCATATTAGGCGGTATATTCCTGCTCATTATGGGCATAATCGTTCTTTCCTTTTTTAACGTATGGTTAAGAGCCTTATTAGCCGGCGCCCCGATTAATATATCAACCTTAGTTGCCATGCGATTAAGGCGAGTCCCCTACTCTCTGATCGCCGACTGCCGAATAACGGCTGTAAAAGCGGGAATTAATTTGTCTGCAGATGAACTAGAAGCTCATTATTTGGCTGAAGGTAATTTGGTTCAAACTATACAAGCTCTCATTGCCGCGGAAAAAGCAGGCATTAAGCTCAATTTCTCCAAAGCCTGCGCAATTGACCTTGCCACAAAAGGCTCAGGAAAAACAGTTTTAGAAGCCGTAAGAACCTCAGTTAACCCCAAAGTGATCGATTGCCCCAATCCGTCGAGCGGCCGCGAAACAGTCGATGCTGTTGCCAAGGACGGTATACAGGTTAAAGTGCGTGCACGCGTAACGGTACGAACCAATTTAGAGCGATTCGTCGGGGGGGCTCAGGAAGAGACCATTATAGCTCGCGTTGGCGAAGGTATTGTTACGACAATTGGCTCCGCGGAGTCCTACAAGCGTGTTCTGGAAAATCCGGACTCCATATCTAAGGTTGTACTAGAGAGAGGCCTCGACTCTGGCACCGCATTTGAAATTTTATCCATTGATATAGCAGACATTGACGTAGGCGAAAACATTGGAGCCACCTTGCAAGAAGCCCAAGCCGAAGCCAATAAAAATATGGCGCAGGCTCAAGCCGAAATCCGCCGTGCGGCAGCCGTTGCGTTAGAACAAGAAATGGTTGCTAAAGTACAGGAAATGCAAGCTCACCTCGTTAAAGCGCAGGCCGAAGTGCCATTAGCATTAGCCGATGCATTAAGAAGCGGCAACATAGGTGTCATGGACTATTATAAATTTCAGAACATACAATCCGACACCCGCATGAGGGAATCAATTTCTGAGCCGGAGAACCCTGGCTCGGGCTCTGCGAGCGATAAAAAATCTGGCAATAAATAGGTTTTAAGTACATGGATTTCTCCAATCTTCTAGAATATCTTGTCCCGATCCTTTTTCTGATCATCTTTGTTATCTCAAAGGCGCTAGGCAAAAAAGGGGAAGGTGAAGACAAAAAAAGCGAATGGGAAAGCGATGATCAGCCCCCTGCTTTTGATATGGAAGATGTTCAAGAAGAAATCCGCCGGAAGATACAAGAAAGGCGGGAAGTTCCAGCACCAACCCGCCAAACACAACAGGAGGGACAAAGCACTCAATATCAACCGCATTACCGATCACCCAAGGTGGCTCCGATGAGTACGCACCATCGGCCTAAAAAAGCGGCATCTGCCCCTAAAAAGCGCGATTACCAAGCTGAAATTCTCAAACAGCTTCAAAAAGCTAAGGCAGCTAAGCTGCATGTGGAGAACATCCGCAAGCAAAACCGTATAAAGACCCAAGAAAGTTACGCGCTTCGTAGACACGTGCAAGCTAATTTAGGCATCGCACGGGAGATTGTTAAAGATACTTATAGTGCTCGCCGCGGATTTATTGCGTACGAAATTTTCGGCACTCCCTTAGCCCTCCGTGATAATGGCCGGATGAAGCAGGGTTGGGACATTTGATAATGCTTTAAAACCTCGCCGGAAGGTTAATCTTTTCTTTTATAGTATTAAGGAAAATAAAAAAGCGCTGAATTTTCATTTGGCGCTTTTTTTATTAACGCTTTGCGATTGGCTGTGCGGTGTCTTGAATTTCAATCCAGCCGATTCCTTCACGTGCGGGTCGCACCTTTTCACCGCTAGCGGTTTCAATGGTCAGGTTTGTGCCATTAGAAAAATGAATTTTAACTGGGCCTTGACGCTGAAGTGATATTTTTTTGCCGGCATCGAGTGTTCCGGAATAAAGACGCTTTTTATCGATTTCCTGGCGAACCACTACGTGCACTTCACCATTTCCGATCAAACTAATTTCTTCCGGCCGTGGCATCGCTTCTGCGGTATTTGCAGTGTTTGAAGCAACAGTGCTTAATTCCGGGTTAAAATCGGTGGCTGAAGGGTTCCCTGCTTTTGAAACCAAGAAGACTACTCCTAAAATAGCTACAAGAGAAGCAGCAATGATGCCTCCTGTCTTGATATATTTAGCCTTGTTTTCTTCCCATTTAATCAGATCCAGGAAACGCAAAGATTCTTCTTCTTCCTCCTCTCCCTCTGGCTCTTCTTTACGAGAATCTATTTCGCGAGAAGGGTTGGCAAGGGGGAGTGTTGCTTGAGAAAAGTGAGCAGAACTGGATTTAGAAGCCTTTTCACTAGGAACATCTACGCGGCCTAGTGTCTCACGCCCTTGTTTGCGTGCGTGCCGGCTAGAGCCTTCATGGTATTGAATATAGGCTTCCTGTATCTGTTGTTGATCAAGCTTAAGAAATTCTGCGTAAAGCCGTAAAAAACCACGCCTATAGACCTCTGGCATGGGTATATCCCCACCATTAGACTCAAAAGCTTGCAAAAAATCTCCCCTAATCTTAGTGGCATCCGCAGCTTCACGGATTGATATGCCCTGTCGGGTACGAGCCTCTTCAAGTATTTCTCCAAAATTACGCGGCATGGTATTTTTTCTACAAAAGATTTGGCATGAATGCAAGGTGAGAATTTATTACAATTAGTTTATTTTAATAAATAAAAAATACATATCCCGCAACCTGATTGAGTTCAATCACTTACGAACCGTATTCATTTCTGCCCGGAAAGACCCTCAACGGATGAGATGTGATCTCGCTTGGGTTTTCCAGATTTTTTCGGGCATCCAAATAATCGGGCGAAATCGATAGCGCTTTCTCGAAAGCTATCCTAGATTGCTCCGCTTTTCCTAAACGCGCATAAGCCACTCCCAGATTGTTGTAAGTTTCTGCAGATTCGCGAATATTAGCAGCTTGTTCAAGAGAAGCGACTGCCTGAGCATCCTGATTCAAGAACAATTGCACTGTGCCGTTAAAAAAATAATAACGCCAGTTTTCCGTGAAAGGCTCTGGGCCAAAAGGTTCTAGGACGGTATTGTCTTTTGCCGCATCAGCCAACTCTGTTTGAATCGTATTGAGTGCAAATTCATATTCTTCGCGAAAGAGTGCGATTGCCACAAGTGCCCAACTCGCAATACGATTAGCTATACCATGGTTAAGGTAGCGCTCGCGAATGCCATCGTAGGGAAATTTCTTTAAGCAAATGCGGTAAGCACAGCGCTGCTTATTCAATTGGCGGGAAACGCTGTTTTTATAAGCATACATGCGGTAGCCTACATCATCCACAAAAGAAAATTGAGCCCCGTTGTAAACTGCCCTGAGGACTATATCAACATCTTCAGCGTGGTCGAGAGCGATATCATACCCCAATGTGCGGAAATACTCCGTTTTAAAGGCTACCTGGCCAATTCCAGGCAAATAATTGCGCTCCAAGAGGCGTATAGGGTTAACCTGTTTAATAAAATCAGGAGTTTCTACGCTTTTAAGAAACGTATTCGTTTCTCCATCATAAAGGTCGAGACAATCGGCTGCTATATCTGATCCATCGCGCTTGAGTGCATCGAGCATGCAAGCTGCCCTTTCTGGGTAAAATTCGTCATCTGCATCTAACCAAACGGCATACTTGGTTTTAATGGCCGAGAGGGCGGTTTGCCTAGCGGCACCGAGGGTGGTGTGTTGTCGAATCTGGCGAACAGTGAGGCGATTAGATTCTATCTCTTGAGCCAAAGCAACAGTGTTATCCGTAGAAGCATCATCTACTAAAAGGATGGGGCAATCATCCTGAACACCCGCTGATGTTATGGCACGTTCGATTGTTTGTTCGGCGTTTCTTGCAACTATTACGATGGTAATATCCATAGTTATTCTAATGTAGAAAGTCTTTTATTCCAAAAAGTTAATACAGGAACATCCGGCAGTTGTTCAAAAACCATTTTGGCCATATTCTCTTCGTAAGATTTTGAAGAAAGAACGACAAGGCTTGTATCCTCGGGTACGATGTCTTGAATTGCCCTCAAGGGAATACGACAAAAGGCTTCTTGCTCAGGGAGCGTAGAGGTTACTATCACATCAATCCTAGGTAACCCCATTTCGTTCCAAACATCTAACAAAACCTTTGTGTGGCCGCCCGCACCATATAAGCAGATTGCGCCAAGCGATTTATTGGCAATCGTTTCCTGAATTTTACCCTTCACTTGCTCGAGCCTATTTTTAATAACCGCCGCCAAACCGTGTTTATAATAAAGATCCGAGTGCTCGTTATTCCAGCGCCAGAGGGAGCTATGGAGCATCATTTGGATTTCGGGCTGCCAGAGTTCTGGTGATTCAAAAAAAGTGTTTAATATATGCGGAAAAAACATTTCCAGAATTCCGCTTTTCGCAAAAGAAGGAATAATGTCTCGATAGTTGTCTTTAATCTCTAACAAAAGGTGCTTTAATAGCTCTTTTTGCACATCCGCTAGCGCGGACGTTGTATTACCATAAGACCCCGAACTGAGCCTAGCGGCCACCAAGGGCTCCGGAATGTAACAAAAGCCATTGCGAAAAGCAGCAACTGTCAAACAAAACCAGTCGGCATACCATTTTAACGTTGGAATGTAGCCTCCTGTATCCAAAATGACACTTGATCGCGCTAAAATCGTATGCGCGTGAATGGAGTTACTCCCAACAATCAGAGGGATGCTCCCTTTGTCTACAAACTCACGCTTCGAAGCAAACCCGGCTGGTTCGACCACAGCGTTACTGATATCGTTATCTGAAAAACAGAGCAAATCCGAGCAAGAGACTCCAGCGGAGGGGTATTTCTCCAAAAGGGTAACGCTCTTTTCGAAAAAACCTGGTAAATTTAAATCATCAGCAGAGCGAAAAACAAAATAATCTCCAGTAGCATACCCAATCCCTTTGTTTACAGAGGGTGCTACACCTAATTTTTTCTCGTTTCTCAAGAGCTTAATGCAGGGGTGCTCTTTTTGATACTGTTCAATGACGGCTATGCTATCATCCGTAGAAGCATCATCTATAATAATGATCTCATATGGCGGCAATGATTGCGAGAGTGTGGATTCCAGCATCTCGGGCAAAAAATGGCCGTGATTATGATTTGGCGTAATGACGCTTATTTTGCGTTTTGTATTCATTTATTAATTACGCTGTTTTGAATTCTATCGAAGACTGGGTGTCATTCCAAAAAGTTAATCGAGGAGCCTTGGGAAAAACTCGCAAACATTCACTCACCATTTCTTTTTCAAACGAAAACGAGGAGATCATAACAAGATCTGGCTCTCCAATACCAATATCATCTATGCAAACACAAGGGATCCCTAGGAATTTATTATTCTTGGGTTTTTTTGAAAGCACAATTTTCGTAACTGGAGGCAAATCAAGCTCATCCCACTCTTTTAACAAAAATTCAGTATGCGATCCAGCACCATAGACAAAAATCCTAGGGCTAGCTTTCGTACAAATTTTTGCGAGCTTCTCGCGCTGGTTAGCCAAGATACTTTTAAGATGTAATGGGATCTGTGTTTGCTTCCTAAAGTCCATGCACTTATTCCACTCCCATAAAGGTCTTAATATTAACGCAAACATATCAGGCGTCCAATATTTAGGCTCAGAAAGAACGACTTCTGCCATACTCGGACCAAAAATACTTAAGCAACCACTCAATGCGAAATATTTTTTAATATCCGCATACTCATTACACAAATAATTCAACATGGCCTCCGTAACGGGTTTTTGAGTAAACCAATCCGACATACCTGTAGCAGCATAGCCTTTAGGATCCATACGATTTCCAGACAATGGCTTTGGAATATAACAAACACCGTGGCGAAAGGCTGCGACCAGCATGAGAAACCAGTCCGCACTCCATTTTAAGTCCTCTTTATATATACCAGCATCAAATACAGCAGAACGCTTCACCATGCATGTGGAACCATATATAAAGCCTCCCTTAAGGGTACGAGCAAAATCGAATGGAGTAAAGAAGCGAGGCTCATCGCTCCATTCCTGGTTTTGCTCAGTAAAGACTTTATAGTTTGTCGTAAAAAAAGTCGAATCGGTACAGCAAATACCGGCTTCAGGGTACTGCAATAGCATTTTAATAGACTCCTCAAAAAAGCCAGGGTAGCTAACATCGTCCGCTGATCGAAACACATAGTAGTCCCCAGTTGCGCTATTGATGCCTTTGTTAACCGCTTTTATGACTCCTTGATTTTTTTCAAATTTTATTAATTTGATACAAGGATGCTTTGTCGCGTATTTCTCAATAACTTCAACACTGTTATCCGTCGAGCCGTCATCTATGAGAATAATTTCATGCGGGGGGTATGACTGTGATAGTGTCGTCTCCAGCATATCCGGCAAATAATGCGCGTGGTTATAATTTGGAGTGATAACCGAAATTGTTGGTTTTTGAAATTGAGTAGCCATACTGTCATCAAGAATTTTCGCATTTTGGAATATGAGATATCAAAGGATAGTCTACATAATCATCCAAAACACCTACGTATTCATCTATTCTATACAAATCTTCTTCGGTAAGTTTGATATCCCCTGCCGCAGCATTATCATTGAGCTGATCTGCGTTTCTTATACCCACCAAAAGCACTGCGATTCCAGGACGCTGCAACGTCCATGCCAATATAATTTGGCTAAGAGATCTATTTTGTTCTTCTGCAATCGCCTTTATCTTACCGACACTTTCCAAGACTTTTGGTCGTAATGATTGCCGCACGCTCGTACTAAAAGCTGCCCTGGAACCATTAGGCACTTGAGTTGTAATCGCGTATTTACCAGACAATACGCCTCTAGCGAGTACATTGTAAGGCAATACATCTATTCCGAGATGCATACAATAGGGAATAATATCAATTTCCGCATCCCGCCGCAAAGCATTGTACGGAATTTGCAATGACACGCATTTCAGTTCAGGAAAGGCTTTTATTGATTTCGACAACTCTTCTATTTCATCAACGAAATAGTTAGAAACCCCGAAGTTCAGAATCTTGCCTTGTTTCTTGAGCTTATTGAAAGCGGAAAGGGTTTCTTCTAAAGGAGTGTCTCTGTCGAAATTGTGAATTTGATAAAGATCAATATAATCTGTTCTTAAACGAACCAAACTGGCTTCACAAGCAGATATAATCTTGGAGGATCGACCTAGTCCCGAAGGAGACTCTCCCGAATGAATGCCTACTTTTGTCGCAACTTTCCAATATCCGCGATCTCCTGAAATAGCTTTCCCGATATATTCTTCGGATAAACCGTCGCTATATACGTCAGCGGTATCTATAAAATTGATACCCTTTTCTTTGGCTTGAGAAATCAAACGCTTCGTTTCGTTTTCATCCGCAAAGCACCCGAAAATATTTCCCCCTAAGCCAATAACGGAAACCTCTAAATTTGATTGCCTTAATTTTCTTGTCTTCATCGCAACTCTCTTTCTTGTAATAGATCCAAATGTTCACGAATCGTAGAACCTCCATCAACAATGATATCTTGACCGGTAATAAAGGAAGACTCGGGGGATGCCAAATAAAAGGCGGTTTTAGCGATTTCGTCAGCTGTACCGACTCGACCCAAAGGAATACTCCCAATCGCCGTTGCGCGGTACTTTATATTACCTGGGCCTTCAAATAAAGTGCGGTGTTCTTCCTGCAAAATAAACCCTGGAGAAATGGAATTAACTCTTATTCCGTGGGGTGCTGCTTGCATCGCAAGATAGCGCGTTAATTGCACAACGCCCGCTTTAGCAACGTGATACGCAGGAGCTTGCTTAATAACAAACCTACTCAAAATAGATGCAATGTTAATAATGGAACCATGCGTGTCCGTCTCTTTCATACAGTGAATAACTTCACGAGACGCAAAAAAGGGGGCTCTCAGCATGACCGCCATGGTCATATCCCAATCTTCCTCGGTCTCCTCGTCTAGCCCTGCCTTATCTTGTGTTCTGGCATTATTGACTAATACATCTATCTTGCCGCTATCCTGAAAAATTTTTCGTATGACTTCACTTGCTTCTCCTCGAACAGAAAGATCGCCCCTAACAAAGGTAAAATCGTAGCCTATCTGCCTTAGCTCTTGCTCTACAGCAACGCCCAAATCCTCGTTAATGTCAATCGCTACAACACTACCTCCCGCTTTGGAAAAAACTTCGGCAATACTACGACCAATCCCCCTAATTCCACCTGTAATAACTATAGTTGTATCTTTCATAAGCGAGCCGTTTCCCCTTTTTCTGCTAACGTCCAAAGCCTTTCGATCGCAATTCCAGGGATAAAATTTTGAGCGATCTCGTGCATTTCCTTTTCATGTGACTGAGAAGACAAGATAACACAATCAACTTCCTGTAAATCAATAGATGTAATAGCCATAATAGGGATACCCCGTAACAGCGATCGCTGATAAGGCTTTGTCGTTAATATCATGTCAATACTTGGACCTTTATGCAGTTCCCATAAATTTAACAGTTCTTCCGTATGGCCACCTATGCCAAAAAGAGCAATTTTGCCTTGCGAATATTTTCTACGGACACACTTAATAAGCCAAGGAATCATTTTTTCTAAGCCATATCGAATTTCTTGCGAAACAAAAGTTTCCCGAGTGTTCCAAATAGGCAGACATACGGTATTGGGAATAAACTTTCGACAAGCATTTAGCATATCTTTTTCATAGGTCATTGATGAAAGAATGACTGCGTCAACTTCCCCTTCTTGCATGTCTTTAATGGCTTGAATCGGCAAGCCTTGGAATTCTTTCTCAGAGACCACTTGTGAGGAAATAATCTTGACCACTTCGGGGCCGCTATTCGCATGCCAGTATTTCAGCAATAAGGTCGTATGATTACCAGCTCCATAGAAAGCAACTCTACCATATCCTTCCAGCTCACAAAACTCCACTATTTTGGGCACAATGTACTGCAGTAGATCAATACACCGCTCAGGTGTCTTTTGAAAATGTCCGCCTAACGTATCCGCTGCATTTTTTTCCGCTAATGCATCTTGCGCTCTTCCGACTTGTTCGGTCCACATGTGTACATTGCGTTGAATGAGGGCCCAGGAAACAAAATTAAGTCGCTCAGGGTATTTCAGTACAGACTTGGCCAGATCAGCGCCAAAATTAGATAGCGCGCAGGATTTTATAAAAGAAGGTCTAACATCTTCATACGCTTTAGTCCCTAGCGCTTCCAATAAATCAAAATAAAATTTCTCCATCTCGGCTTCATTTTTAATGCCAGCATGAAGATAGGATTGTGCCTCTTCGCGCGCAAATGTTAATGACTCCGGAATGAAGCAAAAGCCGTGACGAAACGCCATTACGAGGAGCCAGAACCAATCAGCGTTCCAACGGAACTTATGGTTTATACCCCCTGCATCAAGTAGTGCGGATTTCTTAACCAAGGTATAGCCAGGAATCCAATGTCCATTAAGCTTATCGACAATTTCGTTTGGAGAAATATATCCCGGCGTATCCCTCCAATAAACTTTGTAGCAAAAGGGTTCTTCTGTTGATTTATGAAAATAGGTTGGTTCACTGCAGCAAAAAGCTGAATCGGGGTAGGACTCCAGTAAATGCATGAACTTCTCTAAACAAGTAGGGTGCAACCAATCATCCGCAGAATGAAATAGTATATACTCGTGCTTAGATAATTCCAGACCTCGATCAATCGTCTTCATGACACCCATATTCTCATTATTATGGTAGACGCGAATTAAATCAGGATAGTCTTTTTGCCAATCTTGAATGACCTGTCGACTATTATCCGTTGAACAATCATCTATAATAATAATTTCCGCAGGCAAATAAGTTTGATGGATCAAGCCATCCAGGGCCTCACTGATATAATGACCATGATTATAATTTGCCATTATAATGGAGATCGGGGTGGAAAGACTATTTCGCATAGGGTTTGGCGGTCAAGATAATGTTCATTATAGGTGAAGGGCAGAATTGGGGTCAATAGGAACGTTGGCTAAAATGCGGATGCCAATTTCCCCCCATTCACATGAAAACAACTACCGGTTATCCACGCAGCATCATCTGAAGCCAAATAAAGGGCTAAACTGGCGATATCCCCTGGCTCCCCCACTCTGCCCATGGGAACCTTTTCGGCTTCTCTTGATTCCATTAAAATCTTGGCTGCTTCGGCGCTCATGGTATCTTTGTTGCTTTGTATAAAATGGTCTACACTGCGATCCCATGAATCCGAGTGAACCGGGCCTGGGCAAATTGTATTCACGGCTATGCCCTCTTTTGACAAAATATTCGCGAAATATTTGCTTAAATTGACCGTTGCCGCTTTTGTAAGGGAATAATGCGGGTTATAATACCCGGGTTGCGCGCCAGACAGAGAAGATATATTTATAATTTTTCCTGATTTTGACTTTTTCAACGAGGGTATTGATTGCTTAGTAAAGCGTAAAAGCGTCATAACATTGAGTTCAAACGCATTCCTGAAATCTTGTTCGGCAAGGTCGAAAACGCCCCCAAAAGCAGAAACACCGCCAAGGTTATTCACGAGTATATCAAGTCCGCCTAAATCGTCCTGAACAGCCTTCATTACAGCTTCAGCATCCTTCTCTAACAAAGCATCTGCTTTCACGTAGAAAAAATTTCCAGGCAATTGTGCAAACTCTTTTGCTAAGATTTGCAAATCCACCGCACTTCTTGAAAACGAAAACACCTCCGCACCGTGTTCTAAAAAGGCGCGAACAATACTTTTACCAATACCCTTACTTCCCCCGGTTACCAGGGCCTTTTTTCCCTTAAGCTTCATAGGATTTATAGAGTCGTTTAAATTCATTCATGAGCAAAGTAGTCGTTTCTAATTTACGGATCAGCTTTTGTTCAGACGTGCAAAAGGTAAAACGGTTTCTACGACCAAGCTCTTGATCCATTTCTGCTTTATCATGATCCGGGTTTTTAAAAATCGCACAGGGGGTTAACGATAATAAGGCCATATTACACGGGCCGGAGGACATGCCCATAAAAAACGCAGAGGCCTCTATCACAGCCAGTTCCTGCGCAATGGTCAATTTATCATGCTTAGTCAATGCAACATTATCAAGCAACGCGATATCATCAGGAATATCTTCGTTGCCTACTAATATGAAGTGTACGTTATACTGCCCTAAACACGTTTCAAAAAACTGCTTCCATACAGGGAAATTAGCATTACTAAAACCGGGTGAATTGTGGTTGTTCTTCAAGTGAATCGCTACCGCTAAGGACTTTCCCGATACCCGTTTAATGTAGTCTTTGGCCAACTTCAGCGTTTTTTTGTCCATCCCAAGAGGAATCATTTTATTTCCTTTATTGCAGTAGTCCTGTAAGAAAAAATAGGTAGCGTGTTGATAAGATTTGTCCTTGGACTCAGGCCAAAAGGAAAACGCGTGATCCAAACTTTCGATAGAGGGTGCCACATAAAGTTTCTCAATCCCCTTAATAGATCGAGCAATATCCAAAATCCAGTTTTCCTGAAACATGTACTCTTCTACCTCTTGGAATGCTCTTGAATAAGGAAAGCCAGAATGTTTCCCGACAAAGCAAATACCGGCTAGATCTGCGTTTTTTTCTCTTTTAAGAATAAGTGACTCTGCTGCTATCGTCAGTAAACCGCCCAGGGTAATAGGCTTTTTTATAGAATCCCATACAGCGAGCAATGGAAGTGCATTTTCGGCCTTTAACATAGTGCGTATTAAACAGCTGCGGAAGCGTTTCTAAACTCTCTGTTCACGCGTTTCACGATACCCTCCGCGGTTAAATCCAAACGCTTACATTGCTCCTCATAACCCCCATAACTATGAATAAATTCATTCGGTATAGATAAAGAATGAAAACGCATGCCGTCTATCGGGTGAATAACCTGTAACACCTCACTGCCTAATCCACCGGATTGCATGTGCTCTTCTATAACAATGCAATTCTTTGTGCGGCTGACACTGTCATAAATCAATTCATTATCCAGAGGCCAAATCGTGTGTATATAAATCACTTCAGGGCTCCACCCTTGAGATTGTAAAATGTCGCGCGCACGCATGGCGTTCTCCAACTGCGGACCCGTTGCGATAATCGTTAAATCTTTACCGGCTACAACATTAATGCCACACCCAAAATCCAATTTATTAGGATCCCAGGTAATGGAATGGGATTTGCTCGGAATACGATAAATGGTCACTTTGGGCGATCGATAAACCTGCCTAAACAAGAGATCAAATTCTTGCGCCGTTGACGGATAACAAATTTCTTGGTTCTGCAGCGTTTTCAACATCGCAAAGTCTCCATAACAATGGTGTGTGCAACCCAGATTAGCATAATCAAAAGCGCTTCCCACCGTTACTATATTGCCCGGCAGTTTATGATAGCAGAAATCGAGTTTAATTTGTTCATAACTTCGTTCTAACAAAAAGGGAGCGATCGTATGCACAACAGGCACCAGCCCTGACTTAGAAACGCCCGCAGCCATGGACATCATCGATGGCTCACAAATACCAATATTATAATAGCGGCCTGGACATGCTTTCGCAAAGGGCTGTAAAGCAAAGTGGCTAATATCACCCACCATGACGACTAAGCCTTCGTCTTCTTTACCGACCTCCAGCATAGTATCCGCAAATTGCTGTCTTATTGGTTTTGCATTCATGATAAAAGCTCCATAATTTGTTCTAACTCTTGTTCTGAAGGAACCTTGTGATGCCATGGCCCATGCCCTTCAATAAAGGGAACTCCCTTCCCTTTAGTCGTATGAGCTAAAATGACATGAGGTGTTCCGTCCAATTTAAATTTAACAGCATTGATTGCACTTTCAATTTCCGGCTTGTTGTGGCCATCAACCTCCTGAACTTCCCAGCCAAACGCCTTCCACTTTTGCGCTAAGTCATCCTTGGGCATAAGCTGCGCGGCAGATTTGTTCCAATCCACGATCACGCATAAATTACCGAGGTCATGGTTATTCGCAATGTTCGCCGCTTCCCAAACGGTTCCTTCATGGCATTCGCCATCGCCAACAAGGGTAATAACACGATTTGGTTTTTTTTGAATTTTCAACCCAAAGGCCAATCCTACTGCCAACGGAAACCCGTGGCCTAAAGAGCCTGTAGATGCTTCTACTCCGGGAACTTTAGTACAATCAGGGTGCTCTCCCAAAATTCCGCGAACAGTACAAAACTCTTCCAAATCTCGCTCTTCTAGAAACCCTGCTTCTTTTAATACAACATAAAGGCCGACACATCCATGGCCTTTACTGAGTATAAAATAATCCCGATCTTCCCACTGGGGGTTTCTGGGGTCGTATTTCAAAATTTTCGTATAGAGTGTGGAGAGTATGTCCACGATAGAGAATGCGCTGGGAATATGCCCGTCTTTGGCCGTATAGACCATTCTTGCAATACGTTGTCTTAGTGGATCCATAATAATAATAAGGTTACCATGTCATTTCTTGCCGTGAAGTTATATAGACAGAACCGTCTCGATAGCTTCTTGCCATATCTTCCAGCTTGTTTGTCTTTTGCCAACCATTACGTTGAGAAAAAATATTTATTGAGGTGTTCTTAAAATGCTCAAAGATTTGCTTCGCGTTTTCCGGGGTACCCACTTCAACCATAATGTCAATATTAGCCATTTTAGGCGAATCCATCGCGGTAATAATCGCGGCTTCCTGTCCTTCCGCGTCTATTTTGATAAAATCAATATCATCTAAATAGTCATTAATATTAACTACTTCGACATCAAAGGTATCGCTTGGTCCATAAGCATTTGGCTTAGCGCCTGCTAAATGGCTTGACGTAGTGTTATTTAGGATACGTATAAATTTCGCTTTTCCTTTTTTATCAGACACTGCCGCTTGAACAACGTTTGCGTTAGCACAATCATTCAACGTCAGGTTTTCTTTAAGGATCCGATGATGCTCTGGATCCGGCTCAAATGAGGTCACTTGATATCCGCATTTAGATAATATAATACTATGTAAACCAACATTTGCGCCAATATCGAGCACCCGCTTATAGCGTTTTTTATTGCGCGCATACCAGGCAAACAGAATTAACTCATCCAAACGCCATAAATCCAAAGTCGTAATATTGCCCATGGCATAATAGGGCAAGCGTACTGTCCCTATGCCTTGAAGCGTAACAGCATTTGCTTCATTTGCAGAAAACAAACTAGCGGCTTCTCTTAGCGCTATATTATCCAGCAGCTTATACGTCTTGGACTCAGGAGCGTGGTATTTAGATAATTCAGGAATAGCCTCAAGTAGGCCATCTAAAATCTCTGACTTTATTTCAATATTTTCAATTGTTTTCATAATCCAAAAAAACCTCTCCCTTGGCCGCCGTCCACAGGAACAATAGAGCCTGTAAAAAAGGATGCGTGTTGAGAACATAAGAAGGCAACCGGCTGGCCTATCTCATCTACATGGCCAAATCGCTTGATCGCCATTCTCTCATTTAAATATTTCTCTACGTGTTCCGGCTTTTTTGTAGATGCTTCGTCCCAATAGCCGCCTTTAGTAAACACAGCACCCGGAAGAATTGCATTGACGACAATGCCGTCTGGTGCCACTACTCTGCCAAAACTTCTGGCATAAGCAGTCAAAGCTGCTTTAATCGAGCAATAGGGCACGGGGCCATGATTTTCCATAGAGGATATGGAGGATACTAGCACAATTCTGCCCCATTTTTTCTTCTGCATCTCAGGGACTAATAACAAATTTAGCTCAACTGCTACTTCCAAATTAAATCGCCACACTTTGCGCCAATCTTCAACCGAGCAAAAGGGATCATTAATTTCAAGTGTCCCCCCCATATTATGCACAATAATATCTATAGGAAAAAATCCTTTTGCTTTTAACTCATCTACAAGATGAGCCGGCGCTCCATCAGGCACTAAATCAATCGCTTTATAGCAGTGTCCCTTTTGTTCGCCACCCATATCTTCGTACAACTGCTTTAAATCAGCTTCCGTGCGAGAGGTAACGGCTACTTGCGCTCCGTTTTGCGCTAAACATAAAGCAATCGAATGCCCTAAACCACGGCCGGCACCAGTCACTAGCACTTTCTTACCTTGAATTCCCAAATCCATATCAAACAACAATTAATGGGTTAATAATCCTCCTAGGAGGGTCTTTTTTAAGATTTGATAAAATAGATGCTAGATTATCCAATGCTGTTATCAGCACGGTAGAATCTTGCACGTTCATACTTATATCCGGATTTTGGATACGTACGTTCAAATTCCTATACGAAATATCATGTTTAGCGGGATCATCGTCCAAAATACATTTCAAGTTACTAAAATCCCAATTCCAATGGTAGGCATTAACGGGAAGGAGTTGGGCCGCGCCGTAGCCATAGAAAGGCTCATTGATGCCATTTATCAACTCTGCTAATCTAGCTGTCTCTTCCTTAAAATAGGCATACTCTTTCTTGATAGTATTCGCAGTGGTCTCCGTCCTTTTCACGTGTTGAGAATTTTGACGGCTATTAGCTCCTTCTTTTTTAAATAAAACAATCAAACCGCCCCAATGATGGTTGCTTTGAGTTATGCTCATAACTTCCCCTCCTGCCTTTTCTATCAAGGTCGCCAGTGATTCTTTAGAAAAATATTGATAGTGATGATGGAACAATTGATCAAAGCGATAACGAAGGCGCATGATGTCAGAACTAGGCATCTCAAACAAATAGAGCGTTTCCTCATCCCCCATATCAAACATTTTCTCTAACGCTTCTCTAGGGTGAGACAAGTGTTCCAGCGTGTGACTACACATGATAAGGTCTGGCTTTTTTGGTAATTTTTTAGCATCAAAGTCTTCTATCGTGCCGCCGAATAAATAAATACCATCATCTGTTCTTTTCTCCTGGCTTCCGGACCATATAGGGTCAAGGCCTACTTGCACGTGGCTAATTGCTTTAACTAAGCGTAAAAGAAATAAATCATTACATCCCACATCCACCACGCATTTAAAAATTTTATTCGGACAGGCGCGTTTGAGGTGTTCTACTAACAGAATATTATTGTTTCGTCCCGTATGGCTATTCTCCACTCGAAACGCATAATCTTTTGATGTATATACTTCTTCGGAATGTAATTGCTCAGCTAATTGCAAGTGGTTGCACTGTTGGCAAAAAGCTAACTTAAGGTCAAATCCACTAAAATCCTTTTGCGCATTAGCGCGCACAAAATTACCGGTTAATGGCAGGTTTGGTAGGGTAACAATTTCCTCTAAATTCTGGCTGCCGCAAACCAAACATTCATTAATTTTTTCAAGCGTTACTGCCATCCTATTCTTTGTGGGTGTAAGTTAAGTTCTTCTCTTTAATTTCATTCCAATTCCCCGAAACCCAATCAATCGCTTCTCCTAAACCGGTATCGATTGAAATTTCCGGCTTCCATCCAAATTGTTTTCGGGCTTTTGTGGAGTCTATAACGTAGGCCGAGTCTTGCCCTAGCCTTTCGCCTACGATCTCCGTGGCTTCTTCAAATTTTTTGCCTGAAATCTCACACATCTTCTCTACGATTTCTCTTACAGAATGCCCTCTATCTGGTGAAAAATGGTAAATAGAACCTATATCGCCTTGTTCCATGGCCATCATTTCGCCTTTTGAAACATCTCTTATATGAATAAATGATTTTACCGCAACACCTCCTCCGTGCAGTTGAACTTTTTTATCCAACTGTTGGTAGATGGCGGTTCTGGGAATGATCTTAAACAGTTGTTGCCTTGGCCCATAAACATTTGTTGCCCGTATCATCGTCAACGGGAAGCCGAAGTTCTTAACGAGTGTAAATAAAAAGAGATCACCCGCGGCTTTCGAGGCGGCATAGGGCGTCGTTGGGTTCATCGGAGAGGCTTCGGTAACAACACCTTCACAATTGCCATAAATTTCCGGAGAAGAAATATGTACGTACTTTTTCAACCACTTTGCTTCGCGCAAGGGATTAACGAGTCTTACAATTCCTACACCGTTAGTTTGATACCAGTGATCCGGATGATCCCAACTGGGAGCAACTTCACTTTGTGCCGCAAAGTTAACAATATACTCCGGCTTTTCTGCTTCCAATAAGTTTTGTACCCAATCTGAATCTCTGTTTAAATCAAAGCGGTAAAAACGAAAGCGATCACGACCATGTCGATGATACTTCCCCATCAAGGGGCTAATTTCGGGCGAACGGCTTATGCCGATCACTTCATTGCCTTTGTCTTCCAGTAACAGATCAACAAAATCTTGTCCCGAAAAGGAGTTACTACCAATAACAACGATTTTTCGCATGGGGCTTAATAAGGGGGATAATAGGGGGTGTTGTTGTGATTATTCATATTCAACGCTTGATTCAAGCAAAAGTCAATCCTTGGAGCACGCTTTGCAAGCGATTTTTAACCCTAAAACTCGATCATCGCATGAACCACTTCACCGTTGATCATTGCCTTAATGCCTTCATTCACTTGATCCAATCGATACCGATGAGAAACAAAACTATCCAGGCGAAAGCGCCCTTCGTTGAACATACGCACATAACGAGGAATCTCAATATGGGGCTGACTACTCCCTCCTTCAGATCCTACTAGTTTTTTATCAAAATGAAGTGGCAGGGTATTGAGAGATAATTGCCTTTCATGGTGCATTACACCTACAAGAACACATGCTCCTTTGCTGTTCGTTAATGAAAATGCTTTTGCTAGAATATCAGGATTTCCGGTACCATCTGTAACAACATCTGCTCCGGAAGCACCCACAATCTCGCGCACTGCTTCAACAAAATCAGTTTTACTTGCGTTAACCACATGGGTTGCTCCGCTTGCTTTGGCTTTTTCTAGTTTTTGCTCATGGAGATCAACAGCTACAATAGGGTGAGCTCCCGCAAGTGATGCTCCTAAAACCACGCCTAAGCCGATCCCCCCGCAGCCTACAATAACAACAGACTGGCCGATTTTGACTTTTGCATTATTATTAATCACCCCAAAGCCGGTAGTGATGGTATCTGCCAGCAATGCGCAATCTTCAAAACTCAAATTTTCAGAAACCTTGGTTAACCTGTTTTCGGAAACAACTGCAAAATTATTAAAGGTAGTCACCTGGCCGGCATTAACCGTTTGGCCGTTTCGTTTATACTTAGGCGCTGAGGCGTCTATTCCTTTTCCAGGCCGCCAATGCAATACAACGCGATCTCCCGGCTTTACCGTCGAAACTTCCGGGCCAATTTCGTGCACAATACCGCCGCCTTCATGCCCTAGTAAGTGAGGAAGCCATTTATCCTGCCCTTTAACTCCCATAATTTCTCCAATCTGGGAACCGCATATACGGCTGGCTTTGATTTCTACTAGAACTTGCCCATAGCTCAACGCTGGGATTTCGACTTCATCAAGTTCCAAATCCTTTTTTTGCTCAACTAAAATGGCAGCAGCTGTTTTCATAGTATTTAAAAAATCTTAAGGAATAAACCACCAATAATCCCCCTTATAACCGATTTCATTAAACGTTCTTTTCCAGTCGTCTACAGACATATAGGTCTCGGCTGTCAAAATCCAATCCAATAAGGCCTGGTGTTCTTCTTCCGTCCTCCAGGCATCTACAGTGATGTATTTATGCGCCTTACTCACACGCTCAATTTCTTGAAGTGACTTTTTGCAACGATCAAGAGGCAGATTATGTATACTATTTATGGATACAACTAAATCGAATTCATGATCGTCATATGGAAGTTCGTCACCGGAACAAACCTGCATATATTGATCCATGCCTTCATGTGCGTTTTTTTTCGCATATGCTGAAACATCAACTCCAGAGACTTCGCAATGAGGAAGCACTTGCTTAAAATCGTACATCAAGAAGCCTTTCGCACAACCAACATCTAGAATTTTGGCATTTTCTGGAAGTTTGTAATACTCAACAAAGCGTTTCGCCACAGGCAACCAGCGGCCATCATAACGGTAGCCGCCATAACCGTGTTTGCGTTCTCCATCGAAAAACGCTTCGCCAAATTGCTTTGCAATAGCGATATCTTCGGGCTTTTTTTCTTCCGCGCGTTTTTTAACGTTTCTTTTCGTTTGCGGCAAACGATCTAACAGGTTGATTTCTTTTTCAGCCATTATGAAGAAAAATTTAAAGGGTTTTCAGAAAGGGCCCTGGAACTCGGGGTTAGGCCTGTCACAATCATAAGGATGATGTTTAGGCCAAGAAATGCCGAGCTTTTTCTCGTCTTCATTTAAAGTTTTCAAGCAAGCTTGTGCTATTTCCTTTGCACCAGGATAATAGTTTTGCGATAGCGCCGATGATGAGGGAGACGGATAATCCGGGCTAGCCACTCGCATAGGAGCCTCCTTTAACGATCCAAAACAATTTTCACATACGGAAGTAATAATCTCCGCAGGCACCCCAAAGGAACAGGTTCCGGTATCCGCAACAACTAGTCTACCTGTTTTTTGAACGGATTTAAAAACAGTTTCTTTATCCCATTCTTGTATCGTTCTTAAATTAATCACTTCCACTGAAATGCCGGCTTTAGCTAACTTTTCTGCGGCTTCAAGGGCTTCAAGCACCATGTAAGAGATCGCGACAATGGTCACCTGACTTCCTTCATGCACAACTTTTGCTTTCCCTAGCGGTTCTGCTGTTATTTTCTCCGGGACATGTCCTTTAATGTAGTGGCACCAGCGATGTTCAATAAAAATAACCGGGTTAGGGTCTTCGATAGCACCTAATAACAAACTGGCTGCTTCATCGGCAAACACCGGCATAACTACTTTCAGTCCAGGTATGTGTGCGTACAAAGCCTGCATACTTTGTGAGTGCTGAGCACCCTGCCCCCACCCTCTTCCAATAACCATGCGAACCACCATAGGCACGCTTTCATTTCCGCCAAACATGAAATGCCATTTAGCCGCGTTATTAATCATTTGATCTAATGCCAGGAAAGTAAAATCCACTCGCTGATGCGTCACAATGGGTCTCAACCCATTCAATGCCATCCCGATAGCCATCCCGGTAAAGGCATTCTCCGACAGCGGAGTCTCGATCACGCGCTGGTGACCAAAATCATCTACAAGTCCTGTCGTTGTTCCAAATATACCCCTAGGATCCGCAACGCCTTCTCCCATGACAACAACGCTATGATCTTCGACCATAGCTTGTTTCGTTGCTTCTCTAAGAGCTTGAGCATGATTCAATTCACGCATACATATCTTCTTTTGTTAACGTTTCGATTGAAAAGGGGGCTTCTTTAGCTTTTTTGATGACATTGATGGCATCTTCCCGTAAAGCATTCCACAAACCACCTCGATCATGGGCATAATTGCGTTTCTCTAACTCCACTTCCGCGAGAGCCAAGGGGCAGCGTTGCTTCCAGGCTACAAACTCTTCTTCAGTACGGTAACCAAGATCATTATCATAATTTGGCCCACAATGTTCTCTCCAGCGATAGGTATCAAATATCGCAACTTGTGGTCCATGACCGCTTCTAGCTCGCTCAATCAGGGGTTTTGTCAGTTTATAAACTGTCTCAATCTCATTACCATCTCCATAAACAGAGTGAATGCCATGCGCGCGTGTAACCCCCTCTAGCGGGCGATCGGGCTGCCGTTGGTAAAGCGGTGTGTAAACGCTATAATAATTATTCTCAATAATAAAAACAATCGGCAGCTTATGCAAGGATGCCATATTTAAGCATTCGTGAAAAACGCCTTCTTCCGTACAACCTTCACCTAAGTAGCAAACGGTAACACTATCTTTCCCTAGCGTTTGCATTGCTTTAGCGCAACCCGTTGCAACAGGAACCGTACCGCCTACAATGGGCGTACTTCCCTTAAATCCTTTTGCAAGATCGATTAAGTGCATAGAGCCTCCTCGTCCCTTAGCGCAACCGGTTGCTTTACCATAAATTTCGTCCATCATGGATTGAACATCCCCTCCTTTTGCCAAATAATGCCCATGCGCGCGATGACCGCTATAAACGGCATCATGATAGTTTAAGTGAGCAGAAACGCCTACAGCAACAGCTTCTTCGCCGATACATAAATGAACGGGACATCTCATTTCTTTTTCAGAATAATAATCCGCAATCACTTCCTCAACCACTCGAATGCGAACCATCTCTCGATACAAGCTATACAATTGTTCGTCTGTTAGTTCGCGCTCTTCGCCATCCCGGCCCCTTTTTTCCTTCACCTCTGTTATATTCATTGTAATTTCACCTGCTGCATGAGTTTAATATTGTGGTACTTGGGGTTCTCCAATCCACTCTCGATTAAATTCTTTTCATAGGCTTCCTTAAGGCCTTTAATAGCTACCTCAAGACCATTCTTTGCTTCAAAACCAATGCGCTCTCTTATTTTGTCTGAATTAATATGATAGGATCGCAAATCATTACTCTTTTCTGTAATGATTTCGATTTTCCTATCGCCTAAAGTATCCCGAACCAATTGCGCAATCTGTTCGAGTGAAAAATTATGATACCCGGCATTAAATGCTTCTCTATGAACAAGTTTCCCTGGCGCTTCCAGTAGGGCAATGTAGGCATTCACCATATCATCTATGACAATGTTTGGCCTTAGCTGGCTTCCTCCAAAAAGGCGTATCTTTTTATTAACAAGCGCATGTATCGTTAGCACATTAACAACCAAATCTAAGCGCAGCCGATTTGCATAACCGCAAACGGTTGCAGGGCGTATAATTGTCCATATCGTTTCCGCTGGTAGATTTGCTTTACGCAAAATATATTCACACTCTAGTTTAAATTTAGAATAATCCGTTAACGGCTTTGCCGGAGCATCCTCCCGGACATTTGGATTATCTTGAATACCATAAATGCTTGAAGAGCTCGCATAAATAAAGCGCTTCGGCTTTTCTTCTTTAACTGTTTCTATAATATTATGAAACGCATCCAAGTTAATCGACTTCCCTAACTCTGGGTTCAACTCAAATGATGGATCATTTGAAATGCAGGCTAGGTGTATAATTGCTTGGGCACCCTTCGCTGCTTTTCGCACGGATTCTATATCGCGTATGTCCCCTTTTATTTTCTCCAAGTTGGGATGGCTTGGCAAAACATCCTCTCCATAAAGAAACAAATCCAAAACAGCTACCTTGCAGCCGAGACTTAAGAGCTTTGGGACTAATGCAGAAGCTACATAGCCACCGCCACCAGTTATCATAATTTTAGGGTATTCTTTTGCGAGGGTCATAATTTTTTGATTAAATACTTTTTAAAATGTAATCCAAGAAGGAGTGAGCCAATATCTGGTGGGCATTTTCAACAATTCCATAAACGTTGCTCATGAAATACCAATTATAATCCCCCACATGCCTCAATTCATTATCTTCTTGAAACCCGGACAACGTGATCACGTTTGCCTTGGCTTTTCTAGCAGCTTTCACGGCATTTAGGATGTTGGGCGAGTTTCCGGAAGAACTGATAGCAACTAATATGTCCTGTGGTTTGATCACCATACTTATGGAATGTGCATATACGTTTTCATAGCCTAAATCATTGGATAAACAGGTTAATAACGATGGGTCAGCAAGGCATAACGCGGGCAACTGCCCATTTTTTAAAAAATCGGTGGCCATGTGAGATGCAATGCCTGCGCTCCCGCCATTACCTATAAAATATATCATCTTATCCTGCTTTTTGAGCAAGTTAACACACGCGTCAAACGCGAATTCAAAGCTCACTAATTGCTGCAAGGCATTAGTAACGCGTATTGAATTAAATGCCTCATTAATCGCGTCTAAATAGCGATCGATAAAATTTCGTTTCGTCTCCGCGCAATGTCTTGAAGTCGTTACGCTTGCGTTTAAAATGGAGTCTGGTCTGATGAGTAATTTCGAGGTAGGGGTAGTTACTTGCATGTATCGTATTTGTTTAGGCAGTCAAACCAAGTTTTTGTCGCCTGTTGTATGGATTCCGGAGTCCAAAGAGGGGCATCTCTCCAAAAATCAATGTTATCTAACATCTTTTGAACTCCTTCCTCTAGGGTAACAGCAGGTTTCCAGCCAATTTCTTTTTGTATTTTTGTGATATCCGCAAATGTGCAGTTTGGCTCGCCTGGGCGCCGCGGAATATACGTTTTTTCTCCCCCAAGTAAATCGACAAGTTTATTAATACTGTACGTATGCCCACTACCAATATTGTAAATCTCCCCTACTTTATCGGATTGAGCGGCCGCTAAAAACGCTTTGGCAACATCGCCCACATAGGTAAAATCTCTAGTTTGCTCACCATCTCCGACTACCGTATAGGGTTTACCTTCCAGCTTTTGTTTCAGAAAAACACCAAACACGGCTCCATAAACACCACTTGTGCGTGAGCGGGGCCCATAAACATTGAATAGCCGTAATGATAGCGCGGGCAATTGGTATACATTGGCCCAATGAATCACGAGTTGTTCTCCTAAGTATTTGGTCAACCCATAGGGGTGCTCAACATTACATGCCGCAGTTTCCGGTGTTGGGTATTTATCGGGAATGCCATAACAGGTGGAGGATGCTGTATATACAAATCGTTTCACGCCTATGCGTTTGGCATACTCTAGCATGCAAAGCGTGCCGCGTGTGTTGACATCGAAATAATCTACCGGGTTCTCAATCGAGGGAATTAAGTCGGCTCGTCCGGCTATATGGAATATCCAGTCGATATGTCCTATCTCGTTCGCGTAGCGCTCCACTTCATTTATGCCACCTTGAATAAATATCAATTGTTCCGTCTTTGCGGCTTCGTTTAAATTAATCGGGTTACCGGTTGATAAGTCGTCTAATACAACAACATTATGCCCTTCTGCCACTAACAAATCGCATAAGTGAGAACCAATAAAACCACTACCTCCAGTTACTAAACAATTCATTTTTCTAAAAATTCAATAATGCGACTCCGCTTTTTAATAAGTTAATTTTTGAAACAGCTTGTGTATTCCCAACAATCCTAACAGCTTGCGCTCCGGCAAGTTGCCCAATAAATGTCGATAAATCAATAGGATGCTTTTTGTACGCGGACAAAAATGCTACCGAACAAAAGGCATCGCCAGCTCCAACCGTATCAATCACATTTCTCTCTAAAGGTGGACATTCGGCCACTTTTGTGCCCCCTTGCACTCCAATGGTTTTTACCCCCCCTCGTGTCAACCACCCATAATGTGAGCCAAAATAATGTGCCAGATTTTTTAAACTTTGCTCGTAATCCAAATCGCGTTTCCCTTCAGCGAGGAGCATTTCTTGATGATCCAGCGAAAAGGCATCTGCTCGATGATACCGCTTATTAATAATATTAAAGCCAAAGTTGTTACTGTTCGTTTGGCAATTCAAGGCAAGGTAGGGGGCTTCTTTTTGGATCATTTCCCGCAATGAATCGGACAACAAACCATGCCCAAAATCAATCAAGAGAACCATGTCCACTTCTGCCAATTTTGCTTTAATCTTCTGCTGTACGCGTTCTAAAACAGCATCACTGGGCTGAGTATCATGAATGTAATTAACAGCGAATAGCTTTGTCATTTCTTTACCCGCATAGTCTCCCTGCTCTATGAAGCGTTGTTTCACAATGGTTGTGTATCCTGGCTCCCGAATCACACAATCATCTGCTTGAGCCACATATTGCTTTAATTCGTTATCCACCCAGGGCTCATCGCCCACGAGGCTTACCAACTCCACGTTGTCAGAAAATGCTTTCACGTGGCGGTATACTGCCAAAGCGCCCCCGGCCTGTAAGTCTTCGTTAATAAATCTGCCGGATAGTATCTGGTTCTTGGAGGTCAGTCCTTGTACTTTCAGATAAGAATATTTATCAAAAATAATGTCCCCAATCACCAGCACTCTTACCCCAGCCAAATCACTCACCGCTTGCTTAAAATCCTCTATCGAATAGCGTGATGCAATTTCCTTACAGAACGCCTTTGTTTGCGGGTCATGTACGTCAAAATGGTTATTTAGGAGCTTTGTAGAACTAAACACATGGGTACCGACATATTTAACTTGGCCTTTATGCTTTTCTACTGTCGCTAAATCATCATGAATATTGCCTGTCACGTCAACAGAGGTGTCTTCATACTCTGTTCCCTTGCAATAATATGAGGGTCGCACGCACTCAATGGCCTCCACGGCTCCCGGGAAGGGAATGGAAATAACGTAGTCCACGCAGGAAAGTTCTGCTAAGGATTCCGCACGCACAAGTTCGGTTAAATAAGGTCTTCCGGGGCCTTTACTAACATGCCCTTCACCTGTTATGGTCACAACCAGAATATCTCCTAGCTTTTTCGCCTCTCGTAAATGGCAAATATGCCCTGAATGCAATAAATCAAAAGTCCCATGGCACTGTACTATCTTATGCCCTTTCGCTCGCAAGTTCTCAAAGAAAGCGGGGGCATTTTCGTATGAAATAATTTTAGCGACTTCTGTACTGCTCATATGAGTTAAAACTCAGTTAAGGGGAATGCTAAGGAGGGGAATCCTATCGCATAAAGGGTACCATTGGTCATTGTTAATACGTTTTTACGATCGAGTCAACGCTATAGGCTTTGTTGTACCTGTACTGTAATACTTTTGCAGCTCCCCTAAATCGGACAAATGGATACGGACTTAAGGAAAATTGATAATTCCAATGTTTATTTGACATTTCATTAATTACACATTAGTGTGTAATTAGATGACAGTTCAGAAACTGGAAAAACTTTTAAAAGCTGCTGGATTTGAAAAATCACAAGGAGGCAATCATACCATCTGGAAGAAAAAGGGCTTCCCTCCAATTCCTGTTCCACGGCACAAGGGAGATATTCCTAAAGGTACTTTAGACAACATATTGAAACATTCAGGGCTTAAGTAAAAAAATGAAATACTACTACGCATTATTCAAAACAACCCCAAAAGCTATCGAGGTCGAATTTCCCGACCTACCCGGCTGTGTCACTTTTGGCACCGATATGGAAGAAGCTTTTAACAATGCCACAGATGTATTAGCAGGCTGGCTAGCAAATGCTGAGCCTCAATTCATAAAGGATCCTTCTCCCTATGAACAATTTACTGCTAAAAAAAGCGTTCAGATTATTCCGATACCGGTCGATGAGAGCATTATGGAGCAATATTCGTCTCAACGTTTTAATGTTATATTTCCTAGTAACGAATTGAAGCGAATTGATCGTTATCGAAAAGAAAAAGGGTTAAAACGCTCCACTTTATTACTCAAGGCAACTGACGAATATATGAAACGGCACCCCATACGCCATTTCCAGCACCATTAATCGCTTTTCACGCCACTCAATTCTCGCTCATCCTCGCCTGCCGTCATGGCAAATTCGGGAATAACATATGCGTCAGCCACTTTACCTAAAGGCTTCACGCATGCTAACCACTTGCTTTTTGCATCGAAGTGCTCATCGCCTTTACTTTGTGCAATTTTCAATAATACTTCGGTTTCTAATTCCCGGCCCAAGGCTTTATTAGCCATCGCCAGCAAAACCCACTGATTCCAACCGGATAAACTCGCATTTTTAGTAAATAAACCCGGGTGTAATTGCTTAAGTTTGCCAAATGTTTCTCGAGCCCTGGTATGAAATCCAAGCAAAACAGACATGCATCCTTGCAGTAACAGCTCATCCGCGCCTTCCATTTCCTGATAGGCTTTTTTATCAAGCGCTTCTTTGGCTATCTCGGGATACCCCATCACCCAAAAGGAAAATGCGTTTTGAGCAGACACATACCCTTCATATTGTGCGGGTACTTTTAATTGGCTCATCCACCTCAACGCTTCGTCTTTTTTCCCCAGAACAAGGTTTAAGAAAATTAATTGCGTAACCGTGTGAGGATATTCGCGTTTGTGATCAACATCTAACGCTAATAGCTCGATCATTTCCGTAGCCACATCGTGCAAGGCCTCTCGCTTCTTAGGGTCATACATATCCCAAAGCTCTTTATACGCGGAAACCATTGTTCCAAACGCATGAGGAACTGGCAAAGCCGCTTTATAAAGTTTAAGAATACATACCTTGGCTGCCGATGCCGCTCTTTTTTGACCCAGCAATGCTAAATAGCGCCTTTCATGCCCATCCCAGTATTGATTTTCTATTTTTTGAGGTTCTTTACTTTCGCCTACTTGTTCGGCCTCCCATTTTAAGATGCCACAAACGAAATTATTTACAATCGGTTCAATGCCTTCTGTATTAACGCGCAGATCTTCAAAAACGTCTTTTAAAACACTTGCGAAACAATCTACATAATTGGGATAATAGCGCGCTTGTACTCCTGGAAGCGAGTAACACATAGGACTTCCCAATCCTGACAATTGGCTTGCGTGTAATCTTTCAACCAGCATTGCCGAAGCTTGGTTGAAGCCGGGGTTCCAGTAGCCTTCTTTTTTCCACTTCCCCATTAAATACAAAAAATTCCGAATACTCATGTCTCTTTGCATCGAAAGTCCATACTTATCGGTAATCTGTTGAAGGCTCTTCCATTGTGGCATGCGGAATTTCAGTTCTTCCGGCATATCATTGTTCGCCAGCCCACTATAAAGAACATCAAGCAATGCAGGTTTTTGTGCGGCCTTTTTCGGCTCACCTATTTCTCTATTTGTCCTAAGATGCGTTAAAAAATATTTCAATTGCCTCTCGGGTCTGGAAAATTCAAGTGCGCTTAGATACATTTCTTTATCGTAAATCCATTCATCCGGCCCCTGGTTCATTTCCTCACGAAGAAGCTCAAGCAAGGGCTCTATATGGCTACGCAAACTATCCTTTTCAGAAGGAATGGCATGTAAACCGCTCCTTGTTTTTAATCCATAAAGCGCACTTCGAATAAAGGATTCCGTTGGCTTATTCCAATACAACAAGCCCATGCCACTCTGAATAGCATGGACTGACGCCCATACATGCTTGGCATCATCTCGTAAATCAAGCATACACCACTTATATTGCCCAAAGGGGTCGCCATCAGAGCGATCCTGCACCACGTCCTGTTTACCTAAATCTAATACCTGAACATCCAAGGACCGTTGAATCAGCTCAACAACTTGAGACAACCGTTGCTTGTATTTCTTATCACTAGACAAAGCTAACTCTCGGCTATCAAATACCAACAATATTCCTTGGTGGGTACGACCTTCCTTTTTCCCTAAACCATTAATAACTTCATTATCAAATACAGGAGGTAGGTAAATTATTTTATCCGCAAAATGATCAAATAAATCACCTTCCACGCCTTCCCCAAAAGTTTCCGGGAGCACATCTGTTATTAAGTTACATACACCAGCCTCCTTGGCAGCTTTCAAATCAGCACCAAGGGTCTTGCTCATGGCATCTACCGCCAACACTTGCTTCCCTGAAAAATTAACCGGCTGGCAACTTTCACTTGCCCCTAATGCCGCAAAATTAACAACAGCGTCAATCACGGCAGCATCTAATCCCTCTGCTCCTAAAATATGCTTGTCTGCTTTTTCCAAATGCGGGGCATACTTCCTCAAGTACCCTTTTGCCGCTTTTATATATTTTTCTTCTAACTGTTCAGGAAAATAGACCACACACACATCATTTTTAACCAATTCCCGAACCAACACCTCCCAGTAAAGTGGCACTAAGGGTGTCAAAGAAGCGGCATGTAGGGCAATTTTCATATCAGAAATCGAGGAACAAAGCGGGGTAGGTCGAAAAACCCTTGCGTTCAATCATTAAAATGCATAATCTCTGAAAGTTCAACTACATATATATTCTACTCATGAAACGCGCCCTCATCACAGGTATTACTGGCCAAGACGGCTCTTATTTAGCAGAACTTCTCCTCAGCAAGGGATACGAAGTACATGGCCTTACGCGCAGTTCTTCCCCATTAAACTCCACAGCCCCGATCTCTAACAAATGTGATACAGAAACGAATAACAAAGCTATTCTTCACTATGTTGATCTTGCAGATGCATTCAATTTAACAGAGCTTTTAGAGAACATTCGCCCAGATGAAATTTATAATTTGGCTGCCCAAAGCCATGTACGTGTATCTTTCGATGCCCCAGAATATACCGCCGATGTTACAGGCATCGGCACACTACGCATTTTAGAAGCGGTACGAAAAGCCGGTCTATTGCATCATGCTCGCTTTTATCAAGCTTCTTCTTCAGAAATGTATGGTAAAGTGCAAGAAAGCCCTCAAAGCGAAGCAACCCCGTTCCATCCTCGCTCGCCTTACGCTTGCGCCAAAATCTTTGCCTACTATTCAACCCTCAACTATCGAGAATCTCATAAACTTCACGCTTCTAATGGTATTTTGTTTAACCATGAATCCCCTAGAAGAGGAGAAACATTTGTCACTCGCAAGATCACGCGCGCAGCAACACGGATCAAATTAGGCCTACAAGATAAACTTGTACTCGGAAATTTAGACGCTAAACGTGACTGGGGCTATGCTCCAGATTATGTTGAAGCCATGTGGCTCATGCTTCAGCAAGATAATCCGGACGATTATGTCATTGCCACAGGCAAAACTCACTCAATCCGTGAATTTTGCCAAGAAGCGTTTGGTCTCCTCGATCTAGATTGGGAAAAATATGTCGATTACGACCCTCAGCTAAGAAGACTCACCGAAGTTGATCTCATCCAAGGAGACTCCTCTAAAGCCAAAAGGGTGCTCGGTTGGGAGCCAAGAACATCATTCAAAAACCTAGTGCACCTTATGATCAAGTCTGATTTAGCGCTTGCTAAAACCGAACTAGCTAATCAAGAAAACGATTCTGTACTAACAAAACAATAATAGCTTTAGACCTAACAGTTATAACCGGAACAGAAATTAGCCACAAACTAGATAAACATAAAACACCTTTCTGTTTTGTCCCGACAATAAGGAAGTAAAAAAAACTTGCTTCTTTTCGATATAATTATTACACTCCAATGCTTTAACTCAAAACCTTAATCTATATATGAAACGTGCACTCATTACAGGTATAACTGGGCAAGACGGCTCTTACTTGGCAGAACTTCTCCTCAGCAAGGGATATGAAGTTCATGGCATCATCCGTCGCTCCTCCTCATTTAATACGAATCGCATCGACCACCTTTATAAAGATGTACATTCGAATAATAATAAAATGATACTGCATTACAGTGATCTTTCTGATGCCGTCAGCTTGATCAAGCTTCTTTACAGTATTCGTCCCGATGAGATTTATAATCTCGGTGCCCAAAGTCACGTAAGGGTTTCATTTGATGTGCCTGAATATACGGGCGATATAACGGGCCTGGGCACATTACGCCTCTTAGAAGCCATTCGTGAATCCGGTCTACTCGAGCATATCCGCTTCTACCAAGCCTCTTCTTCGGAAATGTATGGTAAGGTTTTAGAAACTCCACAAAAGGAAACAACACCCTTCTATCCACGTTCTCCTTATGCTTGTGCAAAAGTTTTCGCTCATTATTTAACGGTTAATTATAGAGAATCCTATAATCTACACGCATCAAACGGTATTTTATTTAACCATGAATCCCCTAGACGCGGTGAAACATTTGTCACCCGCAAGATCACTCACGCAGCAGCTCGTATCAAACTCGGCATACAAGATAAACTCTTTTTAGGAAACCTCGATGCTAAACGCGACTGGGGCCATGCCCAGGATTATGTGGAGGCGATGTGGCTTATGCTCCAGCAAGATAATCCAGACGATTACGTCATCGCCACAGGAGAAACTCACTCCGTACGCGAGTTCTGCCAAGAAGCGTTTCAGCTGCTTGACCTAGACTGGGAAAAATACGTTGATTACGATCCTCGTTACGAAAGACCTACAGAGGTAGACCTTCTTCTAGGCGATCCATCGAAGGCCAAAAAAATTCTCGGCTGGGAACCAAAAACATCTTTCAAAGAACTGGTTCGTCTTATGATCGAGGCTGATTTGACACTTGCAAAACGAGAGCAAGCTGCCCAATCTGTGATCGCTTAAACTAAAGCTCCTTATCATGGAACTCACTGACAAAATCTTCATAGCCGGCCATCGCGGAATGGTCGGTTCCGCTATTCAGCGCAACCTGGAAAATCGAGGTTATACAAACATCCTCACGCAAACACGTCAAGAGCTTGACCTCTGTGATGCCGCAAAAACATTCCAATACCTGAAGCAAGCTACACCGGATGTGGTCATCATCGCCGCCGCAAGGGTTGGGGGCATCCACGCAAATAACACATACCCTGCCGAGTTCCTTTACGAAAACCTGGCAATCGCTCAAAACCTAATCCACTCTTCGTATTTAACAAATGTTAAACGTCTTTTATTTCTCGGTAGCGCTTGCATTTACCCAAGGAATGCCCCTCAACCGATGCATGAGGACTATCTTTTAACAAGCCCGCTTGAGCCCACCAACGAAGCCTACGCGATTGCTAAAATTTGCGGCTTAAAGCTTTGTCAATTTTATCGCCAACAATACGGCGTTTTATTCCACTCCGCTATGCCGAACAACCTCTACGGCCCAGGAGATAACTACCATCCTGAAAATTCACACGTCCTGCCTGCTCTTATTCGTCGTTTTCATGAGGCTAAGGAAAACAACTCCCCTGAAGTAGCTATTTGGGGCACAGGCTCGCCTCGTCGTGAATTCTTGTATGTAGAAGACTTGGCAGACGGCATTTTCCACATCCTAAACCACCCCACGCCACCCGATTGGGTGAACTTGGGCATCGGTGCCGATGTTACCATCAAAGAAGTTGCTGAAATCATCAAAGATGTTGTCCAATACAAGGGTAACATTACTTTTGATTCCTCAAAACCAGATGGTACTCCTCGCAAACTTTTAGACACGTCAAAAATGGAAGCTCTCGGATGGAAGGCTACTACAGGCCTAAAAGAAGGCATTAAAGCAACGTACCAGGATTTTTGCAAAAACTACGCAAACAACACGGTACGGGTGCTCTAAAGCAAATCGTACAGGATTTTTCTTAAAAAAAAGGCCCTCTGGATTTCAGGGGGCCTTCGCATTATAAGTTTAAAGATCAGACAGTTGCCGCTAGGCAGCATTTTCATCTTCTTTCAGAATCTCAATGTTTTCCTCTTTCAGCTCTTCTTCGTTCTTATTTTCAATAACAAGATCTTCTTCTTTTTTCTCGACAAGAAGATTGTTGCTCGATTTCTCCAATATCTTTTTCTCTACCTCATTAATCAACAGCTTCTTCTTCTCAACCTTCTTAAGGTCAATAACGGGAGCTTCTTTTTGAATAATCGTCGGTTGGACAGTCTGTTGTGAATTTGTATTTTGCTGAGCTGCTTGTCTCTGGTTAACACATAGAATAATGTAACGCACTAAGTCGATCGTTCCACCTAACGCAGCACCTCCTACAATCGGCGGCAAGATCAAGATCGCATTCCACCCCCATGTTGTCACGTTTGGTACAGCACTGGTAAGCGTAGAATTCAAGAACGAATTCAGGAGAAATCCAAACACGGCTCCTCCAAGGCTTCCACCAAAGGTAAAGGGGATGGGTACCCATTTTGCGGCTGTCACGACCCATGAGACTACTCGCTTAGCTATCGAGCGGCCTTGCTCATCTGGAATCACTTCGTCTATCTTTCCATCTATAAATACTTCCATGCCATGCAAGATTTTGTCCAGAAAACCTCCTTTATTATCTTTATTAGAATCGATAAATGCTAGCTTCAGTGCCTGTAACTCAACGCCTGTTTTGTCTACTAATTCGTCAGACAGTTTGTCGACATCAATATTCGTGTCATTCTCCTTGCCCTTCATGACTTTTCTAAGGGCATTTGCAAGGGTCGATTTCACAGCTTCACTTTCTGTCGTTCCATCTTTAAACACGTTCTGGAAATGTTCTCCCAAAAACCCTTCTATCTGCTGCACCAATTCATTTTTATCGGTAAACTTCACAACGAGATCCTGGATTTTCTTCACATTCTCTGAGGTTAACATCCCTTTTAGCATGTCCTTGGTAATGATTTGGATATCTTTATTACCTTCAGACGTAACAAAAGTCCCAATTTTTTCCTCTACTTTTTCAATATCAATTATAACTTCATTACTTTTATTACTGCCTACAGGTGTAGTATTCAAGACTTTCAAATTACTCATAGCACAATCTTTCTCTTTTCGGGGTTTTTAGGGGTGAGGGTATAGGTAATGCCAGTTCACAAAAAGCTGGCCGACATTAGATAAAATCTAAAATTGTATTGCGCAAAAAATCAATCTTAAAATTTCCTCTAAATCCTTACTTCAAGCCCATCATACGCCAACTCAACACCTTCCGGCATTTTTTGCTGCCAGGTATCGTAATCAATATGACAGGTCATATGCGTCAAATAAGTCTGCTTTCCGCCAATAATATTCGCCATCGCAACCGCTTCATCAATCGTCATGTGGCTTGGGTGTTCCAAGGGGCGCAATCCATCAAGCACCACAAGATCCGCCCCTCTGGCCAATTCTTGTCCTTCTTCGGTCACGGTCTTGCAATCACTATAGTAAGCGAATCGTTTGCCCGTTCCTGCTTCTTCGAACACCAGTCCCAAAACAGTTATCGGAGGGTGCGGCAAAATAGTAGCGTAAATAACGCCCCCGGGCACTTCTAATCGCTTTGGCATCTTGTGTAACTGAAAGGCAGGGTATCCGCGAACCAAGGGCTTATCTAAGATAGCATATGAAAAAACAGCTCTCACACGCCCCAATCCTTCTTCTGTACTATACACCGGTATAGCGCTTTCTTGGCAAAAGCGTCGCAGGTCATCCATTCCTAAAACGTGGTCTGCGTGGCCATGCGTCAAAATAAAGTAATCCACGGTGCGTACCCCGTGCCATAGGCACTGCAATCGGAATTCTTGCCCCGCATCTATTTGGATATGGCAGCCTCCCATCTCAACATGTACACAGCTCCTGGTTCTCCAGTTTTTCGGGTTCTTCAGGTCCAGTCCCGGTTGATCATGCGCAATCACGGGCACACCTTCCGATGTTCCTGTCCCTAAAAAAATAACTTTCATAACTTATAATTTATAAGCTTTCTTCCCCGTACTCGCCTGTACGAATGCGAACGGATGCTTCCAACGGCATGACAAATATCTTGCCATCTCCTATCTTACCTGTTCTGGCAGATTTTAAGATCGCATCTATAACTTCTTGCACCATTTCGTCTTTCACAACGATTTCCAGCATGATTTTTGGCAAGAAATCTACCGTGTACTCGCTGCCTCTATAGATTTCTGTATGGCCTTTCTGTCGACCAAAGCCTTTTACTTCTATTACCGTAAGTCCTTCTACGCCAACCTCAGCCAGTGCTTCTTTTACATCGTCTAGCTTAAATGGCTTTATAATCGCTTTTACTAATTTCATAATGGCTTACCAACTCTATTCTCAACCTAATTTTAAACTAAAATCAAGATTATATCTCAGCGCCAAATCCACCTGTCACTCCTTTGCAAATAATTGCTTCTACATCATAGGGGTGCAACGATTCATAATGCTGGCACTTTACGCGAAAATCTTTTATCCGTATATCGTTGTCAAGTTCCCTGTATAGCAATCGTGCCGCGTCTTCTACAAACTTCAAGTGTGCTCCGTTCAGTTCCGCAAAGGCTTGCTCGTCTTCGCGCTTTACCATCACTTGCACTTCTGTCTTGAGCGCGCTTAGGCACATCTCTTGCAAATCGTCAATCCATAAGGTCGCTTCCTCCGCCACTTCTACGCTTAAAAACGCTTTACTGCGTTGAGAATGAGGAACGCCATATTGGTTGCGCCATTCTCTTGCGTGCTCCGAAAGCGCCGATGAACAGGGGCACGCTGAACTATAGGTATATTCAAAATGTATAAATTTGCGAAACACACCATCTGCCCCTATTCGTCCTTCATAGGAAACAGGATAATATTGATGGCCTTCCAACTCACTCCTCAAGCTCTTTTGCTTGATGGGATAGCGAAAGCTTAATTTCAAGCGCCCTCCTTTTGTTCCTAGCTTGCTTTCCTGCTCGCGTATAATTGGCTCTATGGATTCTAATCGAAATACATCTACCCTGTGTTGATAAAAAATTCTCGCTAGCCGAGACATATGAGCCCCTCTCACATGCTTCTCAATAGTAACTCCACCATCTACCTTCGCATCAAGCTCTCGCCCACCACCGTCTTTCATCGCAATATGAATCGGTAATCGAAATCCACTAATCCCCACATGCGGAATCGCTTTCCCCATCAGCGTACTTTCCGTCAATGTTTCCTGTGTATCTGGCAAGCTGTCTAAATAACTGTCGGTTACTTCAAATGCTTCATCATATACTTTCATGCGGCTTTTCCCGTTCACCATACACTCACGCTCCTTATCCTTGATATTCATTCATTGACAATTTACCGCTTTCTCCCGCGAAAGACAACTTATTCCGAACCCGTTGAATCGCTATCGTTGACATTGAATAGCTAGATAACTGTAAAGTCTACAACAGGTGGTGGTGCATAATAAAATTGGTGTAATTTCATCACTCCAATCGTACATAGCGCAAAAAAATAGGCCCATTTATAAACATCTTGAATAGCTACTGCTGCTAGCTGTGTGGTCATCAACAAAGCAGGAGAAAAAACAAACCCGCAAAAGTAATAAGCAGTCACAAGAGAAAGATTAATCGCTTGTATAAATTGTTCACACAGGGCTAGGCTCGCATTGCCTCGAGCGAGCGCAGATAGTTGAAAATCATGCCTGTCCATGCTAACAAGGTATGGTTTCGCAAAAAGTCCAAGCGTCTTCAACGGGTTCTGCAATGGGCCTCTGCCTATATGCAACGAGCTAGACGCAAACTTATAGCCCCAGACAAAGCTTGTTGCCAAATTAATCAAGAGTATTGCCGGCTTAACATACCCAAGCAGTGGTATATCAGCATTCATCGCAAAGGGGCGCATTTTCGCCGCCCACCGTTGCCCCGCTCCTACAACCCCAGCAACCGTAGCACCGACTGCGAATTTTTCCCATTTGTTAGCCCTATAATACTGAAACTGCTCTACTCTAATTACCATTTAGCATAACCTCTCAACGAAGATAATTATTCCGTACCAATGAGGCAAGTATTTATCTAATACAGATAAATTTTGTATCTTCTTGAACAAAACATTTTTAAATTAAATTTTGGTTTACCTTCTGAGCTAAATATTGTCTCATAACATCAATGGCTAATCGTTTTCACATTCTCGGAAGTAGTAGTTCCGGAAATTGTTCTATCATTGAAACAGATGATAGTATCGTCATGATCGATGCCGGTTTTTCCGCAAAGAAAATCGAGGAACTTATGCAGCCGACAGGCTTGACCATTAATGACATTGATGCCGTTTTCATCACCCACGAACATTCAGATCATGCAATCGGCTTGCGTGGCCTTTCTAGAAAACGACCAGAGCTCCCTTTCTTTGCTAACCAGCAAACGGCCCACACCCTTCAGGAAAATTTACCCAGAAAACTCAATTGGCAAATTTTTGAAACAGGCTCGTCTTTCAGGTTCGAGAATTTTGAGGTCTCCAATTTCGCTATTCCCCATGATGCCTATGATCCCGTAGGGTTTGTCTTCGAAATAAAAAATCCCGTCCCCGGAGAGCCCAACCAAAGAGTCGCTTGGGCAACCGATCTCGGCTATATCCCCGGTCTCGTCCAGGAACGAATCTTCGATGTCGAGATTCTCGTCCTTGAAGCCAATTACGATCTCGACCTATTGGATAACAATCTTTCGCGTCCTTGGTCCCTCAAGCAGCGCATCAAGGGGCGCCATGGACACCTCTCCAATGCTGACTCTTTCGAGTACATCTCAAATAAACTTTCCCCTCATTGGAAAAAAATCTTTCTTGCCCATCTAAGCAAGGATTGTAATGATATATGTAGAGTTAATGAGCAATTTGCTCCTCTAGACTCACATTCTTCATTTAACATAAATATAGTGGATCCTACAAAAAGTCATCCGTTGACTTGCGATCTAAACTAACTTAACGTTGCCTGTTTTAAATTCAGGGCACATGCATTATGGAACGAGCTTATCGTCATACTAAAATCATTTTCACTATTGGTCCCGCCACAGAAGGTATCGAGGTCATTACTCAGCTTATAAATGCAGGCGCAGATATCTGTCGTCTCAATATGGCGCATGCGTCTCATGAATGGACGCGGCAGACTATTGCCAATATCCGTAAGGCCAGCGAAATCGCGGGTAAGGATATTGCTATCATGATGGATATCAAAGGCCCTGAAATACGCACAGGTGATGTGGATGTCCCTTACAACCTCAGCAAAGGGGATCAGCTGGATGTGTACATGTCCCAAACTGCTATGGGAAATCCGTTAGACCATGCTCCTATCTATGCCACTTATGTCAATTATCCCAATCTTATAAATGATGTCAATGAAGGGGATGCGCTGCTGATCGATAGTGGGCACATTCAACTAAGGATTATGGAAAAACAGGCAGACTTTTTGCGCTGCGAGGTCGTTATCCCTGGTCGCCTAACCAGCCGTAGGCATGTTAACCTACCAGGTGTCTATGTCAGCTTGCCACCGCTTACAGAAAAGGATAAGGGGGATATCGCCGTGGGTATCGCAGAGAATATAGAGTTTTTTGCCCTGTCGTTTGTACGTGAAGCAGGGGATATCGTAGCGTTGCGCAAGATTCTTCAGGAGAAGGATTCTCAAGCCAAAATAATCGCTAAACTCGAGGACCAGACTGCTATCACAAACATGGAGGAGATTATAATCGAGTCCGATGGCCTGATGGTCGCCCGAGGTGACCTTGGAGTCGAGTGCCCGTTTGAGCAACTGCCTATTATTCAACGCACAGCCGTTGCTATGTCGATCAAGAATACGAAGCCCGTTATTGTCGCTACGCATATGCTGGAGTCGATGATCAGTTCTCCGCTCCCTACACGAGCAGAGGTCTCGGATGTAGCCAATGCTGTCAGTGAGAAGGCGGACGCTATCATGCTCTCGGCTGAAACCACAATAGGGAAGTATCCTATCAAGTGCATCGAGGTCATGAACAGCATCAGTTGCGCCATGGAGGAGATTGCAGTAACCGAATACAATAAAGACTTGGAACTGTGTACCCCTAAAACAAAAATTTTAAGATCAGCGGTCGTCTTGGCACAAGAACTAAACAGGGCTGGAATTATAGCCTTCACCAACACAGGCTTACTGACGCAGGTTCTATCCTCCCTTAGACCTACAAAGTGCCCTATATTCGCATTTACAGAGAATGAGGCGGTGTATAAGCAGATGCACCTACTATGGGGAGTATATCCCTTTTTATCCAAATTCTCAAATAACCCAGAGATCACTATTGAAGAGGCCTTCAAGAGCCTAAAGGCCACTGGGCTAGTAGAAACAGGGAATACAATGGTTGTCGTAACCAATATTATATTAGGACCTTCCATACGAGACTCTATTCAAATTCGTGTTATCGAATAGCCGAAGGGTCTCATAAATTCTTAATAAGAGGTGGCCTCTTGTACTGAACAGCTAGGTGGCGAATCGAATTAACGTGTTATTTTCAAATCAATAAAGATTGATTTTATAAATAGCACTAGCCTTGTAGTGTCATAAAAAAAAGGTGCTCACTCGAGCACCTAAAATGGCTAAAGTTTGTTTCAGGTGAAACAAACCAAGCAAAAATCACTTCACGGTGAGGCCTAAATAATTCATCAACCAGATCTCCTTCCACAGGCGGTAACGCCCTTCGTTAGTGATCTTACCGTACTCTTCCACTAAGCTTGGCGGCAACAGAAAGCCCTTCTTCATATTCAACTGCTGAAGCATCCTCTGCTGCTGATTCAGATCAACCAAAGGCTCCTCAACCCACTTCTCAAGCTCCTTACCGAGCATCTTCACTTGCTGATCATGCACCTCCAACAACCTGGACAAAGATGTCGTTAACGGCTTACGCCTTACATACCAATTACTTGGGTAAAAACCTCCAAACGGCATAAAGATATTATCCGTCATACAGCGCCCGCCGCTCTTAAAGAGGGATGTGACCACAAAGTGCACAGAAAAGGCACCATCTCTACGTGGCAGAAACACGACCTGAAGCCGCCTCAAACCAGGCTCATCATCCATCACGATGACAAACATATTCACCTCTCCCAAGATCTTAGCCATCAACGGCACTTCATTACTGAACCCTAAACGCCTGATCTCCTCCTTAAGCTCTATAAAGCGCTTCCGAGCAGGCCACACCTCCCCCGTATTATTCTTCTGATAAGACGGAAACAGCGGCACTGAGCTCTTACTCAACGCACTTATACCCAACCACATATAGACCGTCTCCAACAGGAACCAAGCCAAGAAGCAGACAACCAGCAGCACCCAAAACGGTTTGTCCGCGATCTCAAACGCCTTCAAAAAGTAAGCCCCAATAAAGCTAACCAACCCCCAACGCACCCATCGATTGACAATCGTCAACCAAGGCCACCCCAAACGCACATTCCCCCACAGCAACATGAATGCAAAAATAATAAATAACAATAAAATATTTCCCAATTCCATAACAGAAGATGATTATGTAAAAAAAGCGACTTACTGTCCAGTATTCATTTAAAGCAAAGAGAGCATAGGCTTGAAATAAATTCGCTATTTCGGAAATCAGCAAGGCTTGAATAATTCGTTATAAAAACGCTTCAAAAAACCAATTTTACCGCCAGAACGGTCCGAAATTGATAATTTTCAGGAAAACAAACGAAACGAAAATACTAATATTCAAATAGATTCCGAATCAACACATCTACAACCGAAATAGGCGTCAAATAGAACTTAAAACGCCATTAATACATCATTTTTTCGCCATAAAAAACGGAGTTTGTTTCAGGTGAAACAAACTTCGCGAAAAGAAGTGATCATTTGAGCACCCTAAAAACCCTAAGCCGGTGCGGTAAAAAAAAGAGAACGTTGTACAACAAACGTTCTCTTTTTTTAAATAAACTTGGGCACAGTTATTTTTTGCCCAGGTGAAATTATTTTTTCTTACCCTTTTTGGCAGGGGTTGATTTTTTATTATCCGGTTTTGGCGGAAGAGGTTTTTTTGTCGGTTTTGCTACTTTTTTAGATTTTGGAGCAGGTTCATCATCCTCATCATCGTCCTCATCATCGAGATCGTCTTCGTCCGAATCATCATCCTCCCCTTCGTAGTCATCATCGTCATCCCATTTCATGGTTTCGTCCTCTTCGATGGATTCCTCTTCCTCCTCTTCGACGTCCGGGAAGTCCTCTCCGATGTAATCCTTGTCACTCGCCTTTTCATCTTCCAGATCGAGCTCATAGCCCTCTGGAATATAATCGAGGATACTCATAATTTCGGTA